>JBLIMP010000001.1:0-63254 GCA_047638855.1 Cellvibrionaceae bacterium
CGACTCAATCTGATCAAAGGGGGCGGTGGTGCTCTTTTACGCGAGAAGATCGTGGCACAAATGACCAAACGACTTGTCATTTGTGTAGATTCATCTAAGCAAGTATCACTCTTAGGCGAAACTTGGGCTGTTCCTGTCGAAGTGGTTCACTTTGGATGGGAGTCGCAAAAACGATACTTAGAATCGATTGGTGCTACGGTGCAAGTTCGCCAAGATGATAAAGGAGAGGCCTATCTAACCGATGGGGGCAACCTGATCCTCGATGCGAAATTCGGCCGGATATATAACATTCTTGCACTGGAAACCAAGCTACAACGGCGAGTTGGCATCGTTGAAAGCGGCCTCTTTTTTGAAATGGCCCATGACCTCATTGTGGCAAGACCTGAAGGTGTCAAACACATTCAAGGACGAATTGCGTGACTTTTTTAGGATACGGGGTTGATTTTTGGATCATCGCCTTTATCGCAGTTGCTCTAATCGGCTTATCGAAGGCCGGCTTTGGAGGCGGTGTCGGGGCGATAGCCACCCCGTTAATGGCTCTGATCATGCCAGTGCCAGAAGCGGCCGCCTTGTTGCTCCCTATCTTGATTCTAGCTGATCAAGCCGCTGTGTATAAATACAGAAATCGCTTTGACGCTAAAACGATTTGGGTGGCCCTGCCTGGGGCTATCATCGGGATCGGAATCGCATGGTTTGCATTTGATCAGCTTCAATCGGCCGAAAACGAGCGGGCCTTGAAGATCGGCATCGGCGTTATTTCAATCGCTTTTCTTGTTTTTCAACTTTCTCGTGAATATGTTTTCAAACGGATCGATGGGATCCGTCTTCCAGACTGGGCAGGTTTCGCTTTAGGCGCAACATCTGGATTCACCTCCACGTTAGCCCATGTGGGTGGCCCTCCCTTCCATATTTATTTGATTCCACAAAAGCTCGATCGTGATATTTTTGTAGGCACCAACTCATGGATGTTTTGGGCAGTAAATTTAATCAAGCTCATCCCCTTTGGCTTTTTGGGGCTTTTAACCATTGGCAATTTAACGATCACGCTTGTGCTGATTCCGTTTGTGATCATGGGAGTTTATCTGGGCTTTTGGCTCAACGGCCGAATGCGCCAAGATGTCTTTAATTGGATCATCTACATCCTATTGGCCGTAACCGGCGTGCAACTTATTTTAGGCCGTAGTTTGCTGAGTCTTATTCTGGGGTAGAAATTTTTCAACTATTCAGCACCTATGCGTAGTAATGGCTTCAGCCGTTGTTTTTCCGATTAAAGCGACTCAAGTCGCACCTACAAACAGCATGGGGGCCCTTTACAACTGAGTTTTACCCAACTTATGATTTCATGCCGATTTGGTAGCAGAATTGAGCCAAAGCACTTGAAACGTAACTAATTTAGATCGAACGGCTATTCTTAGAACCGAAAAAAGCATTTCGCCGTGTAAAAGGTGAGCCTAACAGATTCGTAGGTAGAATCATTCTAATTCAACTTTTAAATAGGAAGAGATTTAGGATGATTTTAAATCAACAGCAAAAAGAAAAGATCATTGCTTTTGGGCACAAACTAATCGATCAAGAAAATGGCCGCATTGTTGTGCCTGCTACGCAAGCCAAGAATGGCTTTTGGTTTGGTGGGGGAAACTTAACAGAGGGGGCTGACGGTAAACTATACCTGGTCGGCCGCTATCGCAACTTTGGCGATTCACGCACCGGGTTAGGCATGGGAGAACGGGGGCTGGAGCTGGCGATTTTCTGTTCAGAAGATCACGGTCAATCATTTGAAAAGGTGTTTTCAATGAGCAAAGCTGATTTATCCCGCCAGCACACGGCCGGATGGGAAACCCTCTCGATTGAAGGGGCCGCTTTGCATTTTAGTGAACATGGGGTTGAACTTTTTGTTTCATCTGAGAAGAAAATAGGATATCCGGCTGAACTCGAAAATTACCTCAAGCCTGGCTCCGGCCGATGGACAATCGAGCAGGCGCAAGCCGCTACGCTCGACGAGCTAATGACTGCTCCTTTTAAGACAATTGTGGAAAGTGATGACCCTCGATGGCTGCACCCCAAAGATCCTTTCTTTAAAATTCAGCAGAACGGTGATCTGTTGCTTGGCTTTGTGACCCATCCTTTTAATTGGGCCGGATCAAATTCCGGCTATGCGGTGCGCAAAGCTGGGCAAGATGCGTTTGACCCGGCCGTGTTTGGCTTTTTTCCAACCGGTGTCACATGGGACATTGCGATTAGCCGCATCACCGGCTGGTTGCCGATTCCGCAGACCGGGGTTTTTGCCGATGGGGTGAGTCGGACGCTTGTCTTTTATGACGGTGGTGAATGTATGCGTGACTTGGATGAACATTCATCAGCGCTCAAACGGCCGCGTGGCTACTCTTGTGAAGAGCTAGGTGGGTTGGCGGTTGCAGACGCATCGGGCACGGCCGATTTTGAACGGCTATCGATTTTGGGACCATCGTTTGTTTCTCTGCATGGTAGTGGGTGTAGTCGCTATGTGGATGTGTTAGAAACGGCCGATGGCTATTACGCCACATGGCAGCAGTCTCAACCTGATTTTTCTCAGCCGCTGGTGATGAACTTTGTGAGCCGAGTCGAAGCGGAGAGGGTTTTAAGCCAACTCTGAAAAACAAGCGTTTAGCGAGATAGATTAGGGGGTGGCTGTGGGGCGATTTTGGTGCTAATTCGTCCCATCACCTCAAAATGTAGCAAATATCTTCAATCGCTTTTTTCGTTTCAGGCATGCCAAACAACAGCCACGCATGCTGCATTTCTGGGTAAGCAAACAACTCAGCCTCACCTCCGGCCGACCTTACCTTTTCCACAAAGTCCCGCCCTTGTGGGTGCAGCACATCCCACGTTCCGGTAAACACATAAACCGGTGCAACCCCCGCCAAATCGCCAAACCACGGCGACACCAGCGGGTCAGTTGTCTCTCGCTCGCCAGCGTAAAACTTCCCACATGTAATCAATCCATCTATCCCCAAAATCAAATCTTTTGAGTCGATTGATCGTGTTTCAGAGTGTGACATCGTTACGTCTAACCACGGGTACAGCAAAATGGTTGATTTTGGCTGCGGCCGACCGATATCCCGTAAATACAAGCTTAGTGCCATCGCCAAACCGCCCCCGGCCGAGTCTCCCATTAAAACCACATTTTCAACCCCGTATCGCTCAACCAAAAGATCGTACGCTTTCAAAGTCTTTTCAAGCACAGCCGTACATGTATATTCTGGAGCCAAAGGATAATCAAAAACCGCGATGTGACAGTCACCCTCCATCCCTACCTTCTCCACAAACCCCCAATGTGCGGTTGCAATCCCCAAAACATAAGCCCCACCGTGTAGAGAAAGCACAACCTTTTGACGTCGGCCGATTTGATGTATGTGTAGAGCAAAGCCATCAATATCAACCTGTTCATACAGGTGTTTGTGTACAAGCGCGTCGGCCGGTTTTGACTGATACCCACGGCCTGCATGAGCCTTATCTAGTATCTCTTGAAACTTTTCAGGTTTATGTTCTGCTTTGTAGAAATCCCCAAACATCTTTTTCGTTCGTAACAGCCTGAGCAACAAATTCATCAACCGGCTTTGAATACTTTGCATTTCTTTCTCCTGCGTATCATCTTGCCAGATTGTAACCCTTTTTAGCCCTGCTTAATAAAAAAGAGCATTTGCCTTTCCTCGGATTCCACAAGCTTAGCCGCCGTTATTTTTAATGAACTGGATCAATTCGATATAGGTATTGTTCTTCACTCAAGCAAAAAACAATACCTATAAACTTGCAAAACTAAAATGTGAAGCAATTTATCAATCAATGGAATTATTCTTGGGCTTCTTCAAACTCCGCTTCAATATCTGCTAGCGTTGGGGGGTGATAGCCTTGAATTTCTCCAGAAAAACAAATGAGGCTATAAGGAGCTTCATCAATTAAATGATAATGAAAAATACCACCTGGAAATTCTGGCGTGGGGCCGATGTGACCGCGACATTGATTTAGATCAGTGGGCGTTTTTCCATTTTTGCCTTGCGCTCCATAGATTGGAAAACCATCTAAAGCGATGCCGATGACATGGGAATGTTGCCCAGGTCGATCAACAATATCAGTAATACAAACCGGCCGACCGTGATAATGATAGGAGCCTGGCGGTGATGGATGTCCCCAACAGCTGTCAAAAAACGAGATACCGTCTACTTCAAACGCATCATCTTGAGCGACAGAAACTTGATCCCCTTCATATGGATTGTAGAGCGGTGCTCCACTTAGCATGAGTCCCACTTCATTCAAACCCGTGTAAGTGGGTTGGTCGGCCAATTCCGGGTTGAGAGTAATTTCTATGTCTAAAGGGCTTTCAACCACATATGTAAAGAAGGTGCTGACACCGTCTAAGTCAAGACCGATGTACTGATCCAAATATTCATGATCGGGTAATCCATTTGTTGAAATAGCGAATTGGTCTGTTCCAACAATAAGCCCGACATGGTCGGCCCAAGACATGTTTTCCACAACATCACCCGTATTCACAATACGATTTGATGATCTGCACCCGCTGGCTAATATGAGCGGCACAACTAACAGTAAAAACAGATAACGTCTACTCTTCATTAATTCCTCTTTTCCCAGTATAGGTCAATTCCAATGTAGTTGGCATTTAACATGAAGACTGGCTCGCCCTATCCCGCTCAATTAACTGCTTTAAGCCATTTCTTTTTCTAGGGTTGCCCGCATTTTTTGTAGCCCTGCTTCTAGCGAAAGCTCCGGCCGCCAGCCGGTTAACGTCTCGCTTTGGGCCACATTTGCAACCTGGACAGGTGCTTCCCCCGGCCGGCTGGGTAATGCTCCGATAAGCGGCTCTCCTCGGCTCTGACTGATTTTGTAGATTGTTTGCACCATTTTTGCCACACTGTGGCACTCCCCTGTGCCTAGCTCCATCGTTTCACCGGGCGCCAACTTTGTTTGGCCCATTAGTGCTAGAAAGCCAGACACCACATCGTTCACATGAATCCAATCCCGCTTTTGCGCCCCGGTCGTCATTGGAAAGTCTTCATGCCGGAGTGCGGCCGACATAGCGGCCGGAACAATGGCCCGGTGTGGTTGCCACGGGCCATATGCTTGGAAAATCATTCCGCCTAAAATCGGAAAGTTGCGCGTACGAGCGTACATTTCGCAAAAGTGCCATCCGGCCAACTTGCTGGCCGCATAAGGGTTCATTTTTGTCAACTCACCCGGGGTGCGGGCTACAATCATCTTTTTTGTTGTAACGTTTTTTTCAAAGCAAGCTTCAAGAAGATTGATCATCCCATCCACGTTATGGCGTACCGCTTTGTGCGGGGGCAAGAAAGGATCGGTTGAACCCACAGCGGCCAAATGCACCACAATGTCAGGGGCTGCATCCCGCACAGCCCGATTAACTAAACTTTGAGTACGTAAATCTGCAAAAAAAAGATCAACTTTCTCACGTAAGTCATTAATTGGCGTAGGTAATGGGGTTCCCATCCCGTATGGCTCCCGAACAAGTAAGCAAACATCATGCTGGTTGTCGGCAATGAGCCGGTTCACCAGATTTTTTCCGATAAAACCGGTCCCGCCGGTAATGAGCACTCGTGACATAAAGTTATTGTATCAAAAACCGCTAGGCCAGTGACCCGTAATTAGGGATCAGTGCAAAACCCACAAATCGCTTGTTACCACACCCGCCATGGAGCGGATTCATCCCACGCTCTTTTAAGCTCTAAAGCGTCTTTTAACGTCTTCATCGATTGCCAATGCCCTTTATGCTGATATAGCATGAGCTGATTATCACGCGCTAGCCCCGGTAAAATATCGTTTTCAAGATGCAGCTCTTCAGATTGATCTCCACTTGAAATCATATCTAGAATTTCCCGCTCAAAAATCATAAAACCGCCATTAATCCAATAGGGTAACTTTGGTTTTTCTTGAAAGCCGGTCACCGCACCATCAGGGGTTGAATCGATGACCCCATATTGAAAATCAACTTGAATGCCTGTGACTGTCGCCAGTTTGCCATGTGCCTTGTGAAAGTCCATGAGCGCTGTTAGATCGATATCGCTGACCGCTTCCCCATACGCCACAAAAAAACGGTCACAATTTTCAAGATACGGCCGTAATTTGCCAATTCGTGCCGCTTTTTCTGTTGTTAACCCAGTATCGACCATTGTGATATGCCAGGGATCATGTTCTGGCCGTTTGCCAAAATTGATAGCCGGCCGCCCCGTATCATGTTGGTCTTGGGCCAAAGTCAATGTGACATCGCGCGACATCATCTCGTATTCTAAAAAGTAACGGCGGACTTGCTCGCCCAAATGGCCCAAGGCTAAGTTGAAATGGTTGTGCCCATAGGCCGAAAAGATGCGTAGAACATGCCACAGTAGCGGCCGACCGCCGATGTCAATCAGCTCTTTTTTGGTTAGCGTGTCCCCCATGCGTGTCCCTTGCCCGCCACATAGAATAACGACAGGGGTTGCGGTTTCAGATGTCGATTTGTCGGATGATTTATTCAAATGAATGTTAGAAATCAGAAATCAGTCAATTACTTATGAATCAACTGATTTGCTAAAAATGTATTATTCAGGTTTACCCTGAGCCAATTCAACGGCCGCACGCAGGTTTTTTACATAGGGTGCATGGATGATACCCACCTCGGTCACGATGCCGGTTACATACCGATGGGGTGTCACATCGAAGGCGGGATTGCGGGCGGTAATCCCTTCAGGAGCAATGGTTTTGCCAAAAACAGACACAACCTCTTCCATGCTTCGCTCTTCGATAGGGATTTTGTCCCCATGATCCAGATCTAAGTCGATGGTGCTGGTTGGCACAACGGGGTAGAACGGGATTCCGTTTTCTTTTGCCAGTACGGCTACATTGTAGGTGCCGATCTTATTGGCAACGTCCCCATTGGCGGCCGTGCGGTCTGATCCAACCAAACAAATGTCAATTTCACCTGCACGCATAAAGTGGCCTGAGGCATTGTCGGCGATTAGATCAAACGAAACACCACGCTCTTTAAGCTCCCAGCAGGTGAGCCGAGCCCCTTGTAGGCGCGGCCGGGTTTCGTCAACCAACACATGGATGTTTTTACCTTGCTCGTGAGCCGCATAAATCACACCTAAAGCTGTTCCCCAGTCAACTGTCGCAAGTGCGCCGGTGTTGCAGTGGTGCAAAATCGTGTCTCCGTCAGAGATCAACTCAGCCCCGTGAAATCCCATCCTGCGATTTAAAGCAACGTCATCGTCAGCGATTTTTTGCGCTTTTACAAGCAGTGCATTCCGTATGTCATCGATGTGTTCGAGCGATTCATCGGTGACGACCCGCATTTGTTGAGCAACAGCCCACATGAGGTTAACGGCGGTCGGCCGGGATGCGTTTAGCACGTCGGCCGCCTGCTCCATTTCAGCGATAAAGGCCAAACGATCGTTTGATTTAGCTTGCATTGCGGCTAAAACCATCCCGAAAGCGGCAGTTGCCCCGATGGCCGGTGCACCACGCACCACCATTGTGGTAATGCCTGTCGCCGTTGACTCATAATCTGAAAACTCTGCAATTTCAAACGACCAAGGGAGCTTGGTCTGGTCGGTCATTTTTAGTGTGTTGGAATCATAATCCCAATAGACGGTTCTCATAATTTAGTTTGTCCTTGCTGAAAATAATTAACGGCCCGATGATAGCTGACAACCGGTAACAGTCAACAATCATTGGATAAATAGATCCCCTTAAAACAGGCAATAGGCAATGCCATAGAGTTCTTCTCGATCATCTTAGAAGTTGTTAAAATGACCTGATGAATTCTGCAACTGTCGATAAACCACCTGTTCGCCACGTTGACCCACAACGCCTTCTTTATACCTTAATGGTTCCGGCCGTCATTATGCCTTTAGCTGGCTGGATGTTTTCCGTCTCGTTGCCAATTATCAAAGCTGATTTTCAGATTCCGGCCGATGTCGCAGCATGGATCGTGACAACGTTCTCGTTGCCATTTATGATTTTAATGCCCGTTTACGGCCGGGTGAGCGATGGGTTGGGTAAAAGGCGTTTGTTGCTGTTTGGAATTTCAGTTTTTGCCATTGGTGGGCTAGTCGCCTTTTTCTCAACCGATATGCGGATTCTGCTGATCGGCCGATTTATTCAGGGTGTTGGAGCGTCTAGCCTGGTTCCGTTGTCCCTTGCTTTAATCAGTGAGGTGTTCCCGGCCGAAAAGCGGGGCAAAGCGATGGGGCTATGGAGCACCGTGGGGCCACTAACCGGTGTTGCGGGGCCGGTTTTGGCCGGATTTATTGTAGCCCGGTGGGGGTGGCGTGCTGGATTTCTCCCCTCTGTGATGATGTCGATCTTGGCTCTTGTTGTTGTTTATTACTTTATTCCATCGAGCGGCAGAAGCATCAGCTTTTCATATTTAAAATCCTTTGATTGGGGCGGGGTTGTGCTATTGGCATTGACCTTAACATTTCTCTTGTTTTACTTGTCCAGTCGGCCGATTACCGGCGTGGCCCCCTTGCAAGACTGGCGCTTGTTAGGGCTGATGTTGATTTTCGCGGCTGCCTTTGTTGCCTATGAAAATAGAAAGCCGGACCCGTTCATCAAACTAGCGATTTTAAATAATCGATCACTCGTCGTTGGCTCAGCGTGTGCTTGTTTGCGCATGATGAGCTTAAGCGGTGGATTTAGCTTTTTATTGCCGCTTTATTTGTCGCAAGTGACGGGACTTACCCCGACTCAGTATGGCTTTTATCTTATGCTGAACCCGGCCGCGATGGTTGCCTTTGTTCGCTTTGGTGGTGGCGTTGCAGACCGTTTGGGTAGCCGGAAAATCGTGATGACCGGTTTTGGCATTTTTGCGGTTGTGATGTTTACCCTGTCACGGCTTCCGGCCGATGCCCCGCCCGTCTTTATGTGGGCGGCATTGACCTTCTTTGGTGTGGGGGCAGGCTTGATGCTTGCTGCGTTGCATCGGGCCGCTTTGAACGGAATCCCAGATGAAGATTTAGGCACCTCTTCTGGCATTTACAGCATGATTCGGTTTTTAGGGTCAGCTTTGGGTGCGGCCGTCGCCGGGATTTTATTGCAAGCTAATTTCGACAAGTTTGGATTAGATGTTTTACCCGCTTACCAGACGGTGTTTCTGTGGTTCTTCGGCTTTGCGTTGTTTGGTGTTTTTGTGGCCAACTTTCTGCCCAGAAAAGCGACCCTTGAGCTGTAAGGCTCCCGATGTTTCAGAAAACGAAGGGAATGGGTCTGTTTACACTTCTCGAAATAGCTCACGGACCAGAAAATGCTGAATCTTCCCCATCGCATTTTTCGGTAGCTCATCGGTAAAAATATACGCTTTAGGGAGCTTGTAACGGGCCAATCGGCCTTGCATAAACTCACGCATTTCAGCTTCAGTTAGCGTTTTCCCCGGCTTGGCAGCAATAATCGCTACCGGAATCTCACCCCATTTTGTGTCCGGTCGGCCGATGAGCGCACACTCCGCCACCGCCGGATGTTCGTAGATCACTCGCTCAACTTCGGCCGCGTAAATGTTCTCGCTCCCTGAAATGATCATGTTTTTCTTGCGATCTTTGATGTACAGATACCCATCTTCATCCAGATAACCGATGTCGCCCGAGTGAAACCAGCCGACATTGTGGGCCTCATCCAACTGACCAGACAAACGACCAAATACTTCGGCTGTTGCTTCTGGGTTACGCCAGTATTCGACCATCACATTGGCCCCTTTGATCAATACTTCTCCCTCTTCATTGGGGCCAACTTCCTTCCCGTTACTACCCACGATCCTAATCTCGCTATATAGCCCTGCCATGCCCGTTGAGCCTGTTTTGCTAAAGTCAGAGTCCGGCCGATGATAAACCGATACAGGAGCTGTTTCGGTCAGGCCGTACATTTCCAAAACAGCGACACCTTGGTCGCGAAAACTGTCCGATAAATTCGTGGGAACTAATGTGGAGCCAGTGATGGTTAGACGCAAGTTTGAAAAGTCGGTTTTGTTCCAATGTGGCGAGGCGATGCAGGCGGCCATAATCGCCGGAACAACACAAGTCACAGTCGGCCGCTCCTGTTCGCTTGATCCAATCGATTCCAAGATTTTATCTGGCACCACATTGTCATGCAGCGTCACCGTGGCTCCCACACAAAGCGCTGGTGTCGTTTGATTATTCAATCCACCCACATGGAAAAGCGGCAACATCGTGAGCACATGATCTTCGCTGGTTAGGTTCATCATATGGATGGCGTTGAACGCATTCCATTGCAGGTTGCTTTGGGTCAGCACGGCACCTTTCGGCCGGCCGGTAGTCCCTGACGTGTAAACCAGCATCAGCGGATCATCCAGCATGCCAATGGCTTTAGTTAATTTGGTCGATTGACCTAAATCTTGCCAAAATTTGCTGTTCGGGTTGTGAGTCGGCCGGTAATCAAGCCCAACCACTTGGCAAGATGGCAATTGTTCAGCCAGCGGCTTTTCGATAGAGTCAAACAGCTCTGTCACAAATAACACGCTCAATTCTGCGTTTTGCACAATGAACATAAGTTCGGGCAGAGCCAAACGCCAGTTTATCGGATTAAGAATCGCCCCCAGTTTGGCACAAGCGAAAAGTAAGCTCAAGAATTCCGGCCGGTTATGGCTCAAAATCCCAACACGATCCCCTTTCTTGATGCCTAGTTCATGCTGAAGAATGCTGGCAACCCGTTCAACTTCGGCCGCCATTTCACTGTAGCTCCATGTTTGATCATTAAAATGAAGAGCCGCTTTGTTTGGAGAAAAAGCAGCATTTGTTGTGACCCATTTTGAAAGATTCATTTTTTGGCTCTTAGCTTTTGGCTACTAAATACCGGCGTGAAACACGAGTCACTAACCACTTCTCACGAGTCACTTCTTACTCATCACTTCTTACTCATCACTTTCACCTTTCTCATACAGCATCCCTCTGCCCAAATTGTCCAAACAAATTTCGGCCGTCCACGGCAACATCAGCGCACCACAGCGGCTGTCACGATAAATGCGTTCAAGCGGCAAGCTTTTCAACATAGACTGACCCCCACATGTGCGAATGGCTAGTTGGGCGATGTCGTTCGCATTTTCCATGACGGTATATTGTGTCACATAGGCTCTCATCACCTGATCTTTGTCAGGATTACGCCGTGCTTCCGACATCGTTTGGTGGAAAAGCGCCTTGGTTTGCTCTAGCTTGATTTTCATCTGGGCCACCGCAATTTGTTTGGTCGGATACATGCGTCGTTTAACCGGCGGCAAACCTTGATATTCGCCCCGTAAATATTTTTGGGTGAAGTCAAACGCCGCCTGAGCCAGCCCCATATAAGCGGGGCAGAGAGTCAAAAACATATGCGGCCACTGACTAGCCGCTTGATAGTAGATGCCCCGAGGCATTAACATCGCCTCTTCTGGCACAAATACATCTTTGAAAAGCAACGTGCGTGAGACGGTGCCTCGCATCCCCATCGGGTCCCAATCGCCGGTGACTGTCACACCTTCGGCCGTCGCTGGCACAGCGATGTAAACACTGTTTCTGCGACTGGGCTTCTCGTCTTCCTTGATCTCGGTGCATAAAATGCCGTAATAATCAGCATGACCCGAAAGTGATGCAAAAATCTTTTTGCCGTTGACAATCCAGCCACCCCCGTTTGCATCGGTTGGAATCGCATGTGTGCCCCAAGCCACTCGTCCGGCCGCCGCTGCTCCTCCTTCTGAGAACGGTTGGGAATAGATCGCACCCTCTTCTAAAATGCGTTTGTAGTGGATGGCACGTCTTGCGTCTTGAATGGCCCGATCTTCGGCCGACATGTCTAAATCATCGGTTAGATCGCCGGTCCATAAAGTGGATGAGACGTGCATGTTCCACGTAAGTGCCGTCGCCCCGCAATAACGGCCCAATTCGGCCGCTGTCATTGCGTAGGTCAGCAGGTCAGCCCCATGCCCCCCATGTTTTTCTGGGATACAGATTCCCATGAGGCCAGCTTTGTACATGTCCTGATAGTTTTCTACCGGAAACGAAGCCTCACGGTCATAACGGGCCGCACGTAGTGCTAGTTTTTCCTGGCCTAATATGCGGGCTGTTTCAGTCAGGTCAATCTGTTTGTCGGTGAGCCTAAATGCGATTGGGTCAAAAAGAGGTGAGTCGCTTGTCATCATATTAAATGTCGCAGTCGAATAGTGCTTTTGTTTAAAAGCTGAATAAAAACGGAAAACTTGCCTCTTAGTCGGCTATCAAACGTTGAACATTCATCACAGCAAGCAGGGTGTTCTGCTTGATGCGGCCGAGAATCTCCTTGTGCACCGGATCTTTGCCAGCCCCTTCGCGTATCGCGGCCGCATTCGGATTGAGCCGACACTGGTTTGCCCACTTATTCATTTCCTTATTTTGCGACCAGCTATAAGCGTTCATCATATTGCCCAGCGTTGAAGCGATCCATTCTTCTGGGGTATCTGCCAGTTCCACCGGCGGACATAAGGCGTTCTTTTCTGCATCGGTTTCGCAACTGGCTTCTACATGGGCGATGACAGCCGCACTATAGGTTACCAATGGGGCAAAGACCGCTTGGAGCGTGATTAGGCCGGGTTCAAACACCGGCTTTGTTGATTCACCCACAAACTCAACAGCACGGGCGGTACAGTCTATGTAAAGCGTTTCAGGTGCGGCCGAAACCGTCTTTCCCCCATCCATAACTATTTGGCCGGCTTCTATTTGGGCTACGCGTTGGCCACGGACGATGTTCTTGATGCGGCGCAATTGGGCAATCTCACCGTCAGAAATTGTTGCATAGTGAAACATGTTGGGTGTGACCCCTAGGTCAACGCGTAACATTGTACCGGCCGCTTCCATCCGCTTGAACAGGTCGTCCACAGAAGTTGCATCTCGCATCGCCTCAACATTTGCTGCAAATCCACCGACTGTTTTTTCAAAGAAGGCCAATCCTGGCTGAATAGACCCCCGATTGATTAACCAAGAATCTCTGGGGCACACCCACGTAATCGTGTCTGGGTCAGCGCCATTGTCAAGTAGCCAAACGCAAGTGTCCATCGCGGTCTTGCCACCACCTAAAACGGTAAAGTGCTTATGTCCAGCCGCCAGACGTGGCAAGTCGTTTGGTGCAACACAAACAACGTCATCTTCAACTGCGAACTTGCGCGTGTGCATAGAAGGGACTGTTGTGTTGTAGAACGTTCCATCAACCGTTTTATTCCCAACAGCTACGGCATAGTTCTGATTAGACAACAGCGAATGGAATTTGCCGTCACCATCATAGTTGCACATCGGGAAATACTGTACCCGGCCGGACGGTAAAAATCGCTCGCTCATTAACTTTCCGAAATAGGCGGAGATTTCTGCACCTGAAGCCAAATCATAAAAGCCTTTATTGGAGCCGACCTCGTCAATTCGATTGCTACCCAGCTCGGTAGAAGCGACCCCGTAAAAGGCTGAAGGCTGGTGTAGCCGCACGAAGGAATAAGCGTCATTCCAATGCCCGCCTGGCAAGTGATGACGATCAACCATGATAAAGTTGGCATTGGTTTCGTCCAACATTGTATCTACGAAAGTCATGCTGACAGCACCTGTCCCGATGACTAGATAATCTGCTTCAATTTGTTTCATACCGCTTTGTCCATCTGCGGATTTATGCTTTTTATCGATTATCTTGTACTCGCTTGATTTTTCCACCTTCACTGCGTGGTGCGGTGCCAGGAGCGATTAAGGTGATTTTTGCGCCTATCAAGAGTGATTCTCGCATCATTTTTGCAAGATTCTCAGCCAGTGCTTTGGCGCGTGGATCGTTGTGAATCCCGTCTGTGCCGTCAACAAGGCGGAAAAATTCTTCGGTGACTTCTGGTTGAATTTCGATGCGATCAAGCCGATCTTCACGGGTGACGATGAGGTTGTAGTGGGGTGAAAGTTCATCCAATACGATCATCGTGGCTTCGATCTGACTCGGGAAAACGTTGACACCACGGATGATGAGCATGTCATCGGCCCGCCCCAAAATCCGGCTCATGCGGGAGTGTGTCCGGCCGCAGATGCACGCTTTTGTCGTGATCGAACATAGGTCGCCCGTGCGATAGCGGATCATCGGAATCGCCTCTTTTGTCAGGGTTGTGATTACTAATTCGCCCACTTCGCCTTCAGCCAACTGCTCACCTGTTTTCGGATCGATAATTTCGCAGAAGAAATGATCGTCCATTAGATGCATGCCGTCTTTTGCTTCCACGCATTCGTTTGACACCCCTGGCCCCATAATCTCGCTTAAGCCGTAAATATTGACGGCGTCGGCGTGTAGCCGTTCTTCGATTTCGTGGCGCATTTCATCCGTCCATGGTTCAGCACCTAAGATAAACGTACGGACCGGAAGATCGGCCGGGTCGATCCCTGCATCGTTGAGTGCATCGGCCAACGTGAGCGCATAAGAGGGGGTACAGGCCATGATATCAGTCTGGAAATCTTGCAGTAAAAGGATTTGGCGGGTGGTGTTGCCACCCGAAACGGGGATCGTGTTTAACCCCATCAATTCAGAGCCATAGTGCATGCCCAAGCCACCGGTAAAAAGCCCGTAACCGTATGCGTTTTGGAACACGTCACCCGGTTTTGCCCCGCTTAGCCCAAAACAACGCGCGACCAGTTCGGACCAGACTGCAATGTCGTTGCGCGTGTAGCCGACTACTGTGGGTTTGCCCGTTGTCCCAGATGAAGCATGGGTGCGAATGACTTCGTTCATCGGCACAGCAAACAGCTTGAACGGGTAGTTCTCACGCAACTGTTTCTTGTAGGTGAACGGCAGCTTCGTGACGTCACGAATGTCCTTGATGTCGGCCGGGCTGACCCCAGCCTGGTCAAAAGCATCCTTGTAAAACGGGACTCGTTCGTAGACATAAGCGGCCAGTTTTGCCAGTCGCTCGCTTTGCAGTGCTTCGATTTCACTGCGGCTCATCGTTTCAATCGGTTCGTTCCAAATCATGATTTTATTTGTTTCCATTCAGGTCTGTGGGGCATTCCCTGCGGTCGGGCGAGACATTTGCCAAAACATTTGCCAAAACAAGTGAAGTGCCTTGGCAAATGCCATAGCCCCTACAGCATAAATCTCGCTATCGCATCCGCCAACATCGGCATGTCAACTTGCTCGATGGGATGCTTTGTGTTCGGGAAAACTTGCAGAGCACCGTTGGGTAGCGCACGTGCCGCTTGCACACTCTCTTCTATTGTTGAAAGGTTGTCACGATCACCAATGCTAACGATGACCGGCTGTTGAGTTTCACTTAGTTGATCAAAGCTAGGCGGGTTTTCGCCAAAATCGCTCATCATCTCACGGCTTTGAGCCATGTTTTCCTGCCAATCAACGGCCGTGTGTCGTTTGGCCAGCATCTGTGCAAATTTAGGTACTTTCTCAAGAATCTTTTCAGGGTTTAGGTTTTTGTGCTCTTTAAGGGCTATTTCAGGTGTCCAGACAAATTTTGTGCCTAGAGTGAACACCCGGCCGACCTTGGCAGGATGGCTATGAGCCATGTTTAATCCGACCAGTCCACCTAAGCTGTGCCCAAAAAGATTGGCCTGCTCGATCCCATTAGTCTGCATGTATTCAACGATGTTTTCAACAAGATAGGGGACGCGAAACGGCCGGCCGCGATGAGGCTGATCGCCATGCCCTTCGAAGGTAAAGGTGTGTGCTTCATGGCCTAATTGACGCAGTTCAACCGCCAGCGGTTCAAGCTGATCTTTGGCACCAATCGCACCGTGGAGAAGAATAAGTGGAAGCATGGGGGGGGGGAGTGACTAGTGATTAGTGGGAAGTGACTAGACTAATCACTAATCTTCCGTCGCAATCATCGTGGTCAAAATGTCGCTGGCAAAGCGGGCCGCATCTTTGCCGGTGGCCCCCATTTCAGGGCTGCGTAGCGCAGTGTTGAATGTCTCTTTATCTGGAAAGATCATTTCCGCCATCAAGTAACAGTCGTGAGCACCGGCCAGCTTTTTCTTGAAGCGGGTAATACGAACCGACTGCAAGCCAGGGATCGCATCGACTAATTTAACATGATTGGCATATTCGGCTTCAAATGCTTCGATATCGGCCGGGGTTGAATACAGGGCAACTAATTTCATTTTTTGGAACTCCTTTTATATGGGTGGCGCTACTAAAAACTTGTTTTCTTCTGACTGGTTGGATAAACCTGTCGCTTTTTCTTGCGCAAGCCGTCAATCGCAACCGGCATATCTGGGCTGAAAAAGCCCAGCATTTCAAGCGCCAATGAATGATCAAAGATCGGACCTGCTTGAAGCAGCCATTGGTTCAAAGCTCGTTTGGTGAATTTGATCGCGTGGCGTGGTCCTGTTGCCAGATCAGTAGCGATCGCCATGGCTTTCTCGTGTAGTTCTGCGTCTGGTACGCACACACTCACAAGCCCGATGCGCTCTGCTTCGGTGCCGCTGACAAAACCGCTGGTCATTAAATAATATTTCGCTTTGGCCATGCCTACTAATAAGGGCCAAATGATGGCCGCATGATCTCCGGCTGCAACTCCCATACGCACATGGCCGTCAGCCAATCGGGCGTTTTCGGCCGCAATCGAGATGTCTGCCAATAGTGCGACGACCAATCCCGCACCCACGGCCGGGCCGTTGATGGCTGAAATGATCGGGGTGTCACAGTTGATTTGGTTATAAACCAGATCACGAGCTTCATTAAGGGTGTGAATGATTTCGTCGTAGTCGCCCGCCATTGAATCAACCCACTCAAGATCGCCTCCGGCCGAAAACCCTTTGCCTGCGCCGGTGATCACCGCTACGTTGACTTCTGGATCCGCGTCGATGGTGTCCCACAAGGCGCAGAATTCAGTGTGCATACGCCGGTTAGCGGCGTTGAGCACTTCCGGCCGGTTGAGGGTGACCCACAAAATGTTGGGGTCGCGTTTTTCAAATAGGATGTGTTGATAGTCGGAGTAATTCATATTGTGGTGGCACTCTGTCCGTTCTTAATTCTTAATTGTTCGTTGCCCATTGGTTATTAAATTGCCAATAGCCAATTGAGAATGAAGAATTGCCAACGGGATTTTGCTGATATTGAAATTAGTGCCCCTTAAAAACCGGTTTTCTCTTCTCATTAAACGCCGCCACCCCTTCACTGTAATCTTCTGAGTGGCCAGCAACTTCTTGCAGGTGGGTTTCATAGTCGATTTGCTCGTCAAAGGTGACACCAAGCGATTTGTTGAGCGCCCGTTTGGTCATGCCGATGCCCAATGTTGGAGAGGTTGCCAGCTTTTGAGCCAACGCACGGGCTTCATCTAGAAATGTTTCATGCGGGAAGACCTTGTTGACCAGACCGGCATCGGCCGCCTGTGTGCCGTCAAGCCTGTCGTTGGTGAAGAGCATTTCGGCCGCATTGGCTGGGCCGATCAGACGGGGAAGCCAGTAGCTAACCCCGGTATCTGGGGCTAGTCCAATGCCGATAAATGCGGTCAGGAATTTCGCACGTTCGCTGGCGTACCGAATATCACAGGCCAACGCCAAACCTAATCCTGCTCCAGCGCAAGCCCCATTAATCGCAGCGATAACCGGTTTTTCGAGCGTCCGAATCGCCTGCGCCATCGGGTTGTAGCTGTTGTTTAGATGCTCACGAAACGAGAAATTATCGCCGCGACCTTCAATTTCTGACAGATCTTGCCCGGCGCAGAAGCCACGTCCAGCTCCGGTAAGCAAAATGGCGCGCATGTCTGGGTCGCGTTTGACCATTTTTACAACTGCGATGATTTCTTTAGCGGTAGCGGTATTCAACGCATTAAATTTGTCTGGATTGTTGAGCGTGACCTCAACAACGCCACCATTGACTTCAACTAGAATGTTTTCATAATTCATGAGGATTGTCTTTCTCCTGCAACAACTTGATCGATAAATGGATCAACGATGGGGGTGAGTAGATTGCGATAGTGAGTGAAAAGTTTTCGGCCGGTGATCCCCGGCCAATCTTTCGGCAACATGTTTAATGGTAAATTTGGGTCTTTTTGCAAAATGGGAAACAGCCGGACTGGAAGCATAAAGCGACGAACAAAGCACTCTTCTTCGAAGACGGGAGCTTTGACGGGAGCTTTAGTAGAAGGAGCTGGCTTCGAATGGTGTCCTATCTTTTTAAATTCAGCAAGGTCACTTTCATAGAAATCGTTGAAGCGTCGATACTCATCTGCTAAAACGGGTAAGTTCCAACATTGTGCAACCAATTCTTGGGTTGAAAGTGGTCCCCAGTAATCGCCTGAAAAGATATTGACATGATCTTGAACATCAAACGTCTTGAGCGCGGTTTCTAATTCGGCACGCCGGTTATTGGGTGAAATCCAAAGCCCTGGACCAAGCGAGCCGTATCCTAGCCAAGTGAGCTGTTTACGCAGGTCGTTGCGCCGTTTGCGCTTTTCTTCTGGGAGTGAATAGGCGACCATGTGCCAAGTTCGGTCCCAATTTTCAGTTGGGATTTCGTTGAGGCGTAAGTCGCCACCTTGCAAGATATTTTCCCCTTTTTCAGTGACAGAAAACTTGCTATTGCGCCCTTCTTTTTCAACAGTGAACCATCCTTCACGCACCATGCGGTTGATTGTTGACCGGCCGGTATGCTCGCCGATGCCCAACAGTCCTAGTAAATAGAGGAGGTCGGCCATCCTGATCGAATTGTCTCTGTGCCGAATATAGTCGCCAAACAAAACCAGCATGAAAAACTTTGAATTGTGCTTGTGGTTCAGCATTTCAAATGTTGTGCTGGAGAAGGGGGTAGCCGGTTGATTCATGTTTATGTAATGCAAAATCAAAACGGTAGACGTAAAAATGCATTAAAAGAATTGTACGGTAATTCAATTAGGATGCAAGACAAAAGGAAAAAAGTATTTAGCAAGAATTATTCGCATAGTAAAATTGGTGTAGATAATAACTTGGATGAAATTTAGACGATTATGTTGAAAATCTTTTTCAAATAGAAAAAGGGTAAACTGGAAGACGGTATTTGATATGAGTACAACTTGGAAAACAAATTTAACTGCAAAAAATGGTGATTGATGACAATAAAAGTTATTGGTACAGGACTGGGAAGAACCGGAACTGCTTCTTTGAAACAGGCTTTAGAAACGTTGTTGGGTGGTACATGTCACCATATGTTTGAGGTGGATGTTGATCAAGAGGCTCAGGTTCCAGTATGGACGGCCGCGGCAAAAGGAGAAATGCCAGATTGGCATGATTTTTTGAAAAATTTTACGGCGATTGTAGATTGGCCAGGATGTTCGTTCTGGCCCGAGATAACCGCTGCTTTCCCGGATGCGCTTGTGATCCTTTCGGTTCGTGATCTTGATAAATGGTATAACAGCGCCATCGACACGATTTTTCTGCGCGAATATCCACGAGAAGTAACTGCGTTTGACAGAATGTGGATGGGAATTATTCGAGATCGATTTTGCGCTGATTTTACGAATCGTAAAAAGATGATTGCGGCCGCTACCGCCCATCAAAACAAAGTTATCGCATCGATTCCGGCCGAGCGCCTTCTTGTTTGGACAGTCACCGACGGGTGGGGACCGATTTGTGAACGCTTAGGACTTCCAATCCCGAATGAACCTTTCCCACGTACGAATAGTAAGAAAGAGTTTGCAGAGAGGTTTGTATCATGAGTTTAGAAATCGTTTTTGAAAAAATGGCTGATATGCTGACGCATATGGAGCCTGACGCCCCTGTGAAAAATGTTGTAGCGGGTGATCCGCAAACAATGTTTAACGAATTGGTGAAAGGAGATGGGTTTGAAAGTGGCGTTTGGTCATGTTCGGCCGGGGCTTTTGAAATTACTTCCTATTCGATCAATGAGGTGATGCTACTGCTTGAAGGGCGCATGGATTTAACCGACACTACAGGCAAATCTGTTCAACTCAGCAAGGGCGACATGTTTTACATTCCGAAAGGTTGGTCTGGCACGTGGACTGTACATGAAGATATGCAGAAGATGTACGTAATTATGTATTAGGTGATCTGAAGGACTGGAATATCCAAATTAAATTCTTGAGCTAGGTAGCTATTAGATGATTTTAGCGTGTGACTTAGGACTCGGGATACAATCTTAAATGCAGGTATTAGTGATGGGTGAGACGCCTTGGATAAATTTGCGGGCCATCAAGTTTTATGCGCATCACACATTTTTTAGGTAGCATAGAGCAATGTATCCAACAATTGAATCCATTCAACAGGCGGTTAAACCCCATGATCAATATCAAGTTGAAATCAAGCTTGATTATGAGCTTTTAGAAGGTCGTCAAACACGTTACACGGTTGAGACCTATATTTTTGCACCACACACATTGGGGGTTTCGGCCCAAACATATAGCAAAAACAACTTTTACCGGGATGTCCAAAATTACATACGTCTAAAAACACCGTCTATGTTGTTGCGAGACTTTACCGAAAGCCAAACCTCTCCTTTGTTTACAATCAATGAGCTTATCAGCCAGCCAGACTGGATTCAAAACCATGATGTCTTACGGCAGCTTAGCACACATTTTAAACTATTGGCAGCTATGCTAAACAGCGCTATCCGTGAGCACCTAGTCCATACTAAATCTCGTATCGAAGAAGTTGGACCAAACGCTAAGATCCACCTTGTTGTTGATAATCTTGTCGAAGAGTTCTTGACAGAAACCTCTACAATCAGCGGCCGGTTCCGCGAGATGTTTTCAACTTTCAACTTGCCACATGTGCCAGAATCGGTGCTTAATGGTTATCAACTTACTGACGAGTCTATCAGCATTTTAGTTGAAGAAGGGCTGATAGATTTGTTTCAAATCGTCGACAATTACTCAAAGAAAAGCAATCGGCCGGATTTTCGTATGCGCATCTCTGCTCGGGTTAACCTAGAAACCAAACACAGGGTGTGGCACGGTTATCCTTCGCTTTTAAATACGCTGAACGAAAACGAGGATTATCTTTACCGTGCATCGGTTTTGAAAAAGCATGCGGCCAGCGTTTTGTTTTTAAGCGCCGACATTTCGAAAGATGGCCAAAGGCTAACCCAACTGGGGAATGCAGTTGCGGCCGGGGTTGCCATGATTTTTGCTACATTGGTCGCCTTTTATTTTCAGTCAAAGTTCGACAACTTTACTTTTCCAGTTTTTGCTGCACTTGTCGTTGGCTATATGTTTAAAGATCGGATTAAAGAGATTGTTCGAGAGATCTTCTCTCAGCGACTTCAGATATTTTTACATGATCGACGCATCGTCATTCATACCCAAGATGGGGTCAAGCTGGGGTATCTAAAAGAAAAAGTAGACTTTATCTATGAAAGCCAGGTGCCTCGTTCCGTGTTGAAAACCCGTAACCGCGATCAGTTTAGCAGGCTAGACAATGACGGCCGGGAAGAAAATATTATCCGGCATTCAAAAGAGATTGTGTTGTACACCGGCGCCTTTAATCGTATCTTTGGCAATATGATTCAAATCACCGGAATTAACGATATTCTGCGTTACGACATCCGTGCCTATTTAAACAAAATGGCGGAACCGATCCAAGAGAGACATTACATTGAAAACGAAGAACTTCACTCTGTTCTCTGTCACAAAGTTTATCATTTAAACATCGTCTCTCGTTACCGGACGGTTCACCCACAAAAAGCTAAAATTCACAGGTGTTTTCGACTCGTACTAGACCGTGCTGGGATCAAGCGTATGGAGTTGATTCCAGAATAAGTATGCTTTTACGCTGGCTCCGGTTATTGTCAGTAGGGTATCCTCCTATGCCAAAACTAATTTAGGAGAAAGACACCAAAACAGGAAAACATAATGCTAAATATTGGACACCGTGGGGCGATGGGTCATGCGCCTGAAAATACACTTGAATCGATTCAAATTGCACTCGATATGGGGGTTGATTGGATGGAAATCGATGTTTACTTCATAGAAGGAGAGCTGGTTGTTATTCATGACGATGATCTTGACCGCACAACAAACGGTACCGGCGCTGTCATAGATCAAACGCTTGCCCATCTGCGTTCGCTTGATGCCGGTAATGGGCAACAAATCCCACTTTTAAGTGAGGTGGTTGGGCTGATCGCCGGCCGAGTTGGGTTAAATATTGAACTGAAGGGACCTGGTACGGCTGGGCCAGTGATTGAATATTTAGAGAACCATTTATCTGATGAATGGAAAACAGATCAAATTTTGCTGTCGGCTTTTGATCACCAAGAATTAGCTGACGCCAAAGCCATCAACCCAAAATACAAAAGAGCGCCGCTCTATTGGCAAGGCGAGATTGATTACGATTTTGTTGTCAATGAATTGGAAGCGGTCAGTATCAACCCATCCTTGCGTATGGTGACCAAAGAGATGGTAGATGAGGCACATGGCCATGGGCTGTCTGTTTTTGTTTACACGGTCAATGAATCGGCCGACATTGAACGCATGCGCAAGATCGGAGTTGACGGGATTTTTACTAATTATCCAGATCGTGTATAGGTGTAAAATGAAAAACGAGAACCGGTATGAAAAAGAGTCCTACTTCGCTAGCCACATGCGTATTAAATCACTTTTTGGTTCTATGACTCTTTTGATCGCTTTGGTCGTTGTCGGCTGTTCGCCACCACCTGCATCTGAGCCACAGTCTGATTCTAATTCTGATGACGTTGTTATCTTGGGTGAATCATCTGACCCAAATACAGGTTTAAACAGTATTTCTGAGCTTCAGATTGTCATTCCTGCCAACGATTTCCAAATCGGCCAACCCCGTATCCCATTTATTATCATGGACGGGGGCACTATGACGGGTGAGGTTGAGCAAGTATTCTTGACTGTTTTTGACCTAAGTCAAGAATCGCCTGCGGTTGTTTGGGAAGGGTCTGGAATAAATTATTCTGACTATACAGTTCCCTATTGGATCTTTTACCCACAAATTGATACGGCCGGAACGTATGGTGTGCGGGCCAAGATGCTTCGTCAAAATGGGGAATCAACAGAAGCTCAGTTTGCTATCGAGGTGCTTGAAAAAGCGATTGCCCCGGCCGTTGGCGATGCTGGTTTCCCGAGTCAAAGCCGTACGGCAACTGATGCCGAAACGCTTAAAACAATCTCGTCAGATTTTGAGCCTGACCCAGAGTTATATACCCTATCCGTGGCCGATGCTTTGAGCAACGGTCGGCCGACCGTTATTTCGTTCAGCACCCCCGCCTATTGCCAAACCGCCATATGCGCCCCTGTGCTTGAATCGGTCAAACAAGTCAAAGCGCAAAATAACAACGCTGTAAACTTTCTGCATGTTGATATTTTTGCAGACTTTGAAACCTTTGCGGTCGATCAGACAATCACCGAGTGGAACTTGCAAAGCGAGCCTTGGACATATGTGCTCGACAGCAGCGGAATCATCACAGCCAGACTAGCTGGTCCTGTGTCCCCCTCTGAGTTAGCCAGTCATTTGGAAAGCACTCAATAATAGAATTGCTGTGCTTATTTTTTTTTTGGTACCTTTGTAGCAGCCGTAGAAAAAAGCTGCAGAAACTGAAACGATTGGTTTACTCCCGTAGGGTAACGGTTTGCTGAACGATGGGAACCACTATTGGCAACCGATTTTTCGCTCTGCTACACTTCAAAACATGAATCAGGGAACAGGAAAAACAGTTAAAACGATTATTATCACAAGTGCTATCGCCATTGTGCTCGCCGCCATTGCGGGCGCAATTATCTGGCGCGTTTATCAGGGAGACAGCACGCTTTTACGCAATGTGGTTGTCAGCAGTCAACGCATGACCCCAAACGCAGACGGCGACACCGATCTTATCCAGCTCAGTTACGATGTTTCACGCAACGCCACCGTTTCGATTTGGTTCGAAAATACGGCCGGAGACAAATTCTGGTTTCGGCGTGACCGGCCGCGTGGCGTAGGTGAATATCAGGTTTTGTTTAGCGGGGTTGTTGAAGGCTATCGATTGCCCGACGAAATTATACAAGGTGCAATCGAAGCACGATTATTGCAAGATGGAAACTATTCATGGGTGATTGAAGCCATAGATATAAAGGGTGTTCGTGAAGAAGCTCGTGGGCCGCTGGCCGTGGTAGATGCTGACTCTGCATTGCCCGAAATGCGTGATTTTAGCCTAGATAAAGACACCTTTACCCCCAATCGTGATGGCATCAATGACCGTGTTTTAATTCAGTATAACCTCCAAAAAGACGCCAATGTGCGGGTTATGCTTGTTTTGCCCGGTGGCGGTGAGTTGCCTTTGTTCGAGAAAGAGCGTGATGTGCCAGCGGGTATGCCCGGCCGCCATTATTATGATTATGAAGGTGGGGTTGATAATGGGGAAACACCTCCGGCCGATGGCGTTTATCAAATCGTCGCTTATGCCGAAGATGCAGAAGGGCAAAAGATGAGGGTCGAAGACGAACTAACCATCGAGCTAGGTGGCGTTCCAAGAGCTGACATTTTCGCCCCGGCCGCAGGCGACACATTCGAAGTAAGTGCAACCGCCATCAGCATTTGCAACACACTGTTTTTTACTATGACGGTAGAAAATTATGGCGATACCCCGATCCGTACAACCGGCCCGTCAGCAGGCACCGTTTATGATTCAGATGAGAACTACAATTCGATTGGCTGGTCTACAGAATCAGGTGCGTGGCGCGTGGCAATCGGTTTCGAAAATGAACTGAGCAACTATCCATATCGCTGGGCGGTTGGAACCGAGGATGACTTGGTTGAAATTGATGGGTTTCAATACCTGATGCCAGGGGATCGGGCGCTGGTCACAGGTGGTATTCGGATTGTTGCACCCTTTGGCGAACGGAACCCTCAGCCGATTTGGGCGGGACTGATTCACGAAGATGTCGAGGTTTCTCAATTTAATAATAGGGTAGACCCGAAAGCGATTTTGATTGATTTACCCGATCCTGAGAATATTGAACCGTGTGAATAGCACCAAGTTATGATGAGCTAGGACGATCACAATAAATTCCTTGAACACAGCGGCACAGAGTATTCAACTGTTGTCTCTGAGTCTCTATGTTTTTAATTCAATATCCTTTTTGTGGCTCATTTAGAAGAAAGAGGAAATTTACAATGCAAAATGTTCAACTGATTCGACGATTTTCGCTTACGGCCGTCACGATTGGTGCTTTCATGCTTTACCTCGCTTTTTTCCTGGCTAGTTTCACTACCGCATCCTCACTTGAGCCCGAAGCTCACTCTCGCTATTCCAGCAACAATGCCCTGATCGAAACTGCTGGCGGGGGAGCTGATTTCTTTAGCCCATCGGTGGTCACAATTCAAGCCGGAGAGACGGTGACTATCACCAACAGCGGCCGGGGATATCACAATGTCGTATTTGATGACACTTTCCCCAATGGCGATATTTTGGATGGATTTGTCGCCGATTCACCATCAACGGATGAATGGGTTAGAACGGTCACATTTGAAAAGCCTGGAACCTACTATTTTTATTGTGATCCCCATTTTGACAAGATTACAAAAGAGGGGATGGTCGGCCGCATTACGGTGGAATCCACACCCCTTAACATTTACATTTATCTCCCTCTAATCGAAAAACAGTAGTATGATCCAGGAATAAAGACAAAATATTTGGAGGAAAGATGGATCTTGGATTAAAAGGTAAGGTAGCCTTGGTAACGGCCGCCAGTAAAGGGCTAGGCTATGCCACGGCCGAACAGCTGTTGAATGAGGGGGCTAGCGTGATGATTTGCAGCCGTAGCGAAGAGGGCCTTGCAAACGCTGTCGCCAAACTAAAAGAAAAATGCGGAGCCGATGCTCCGATCCAATCAATCGCTTGTGATGTGATGGCTGAATCGGCCGCTCAGACATTGGTTGATGCAACCGTTTCGGCGTTCGGTGGCTTAGACATTTTGGTTACCAATGCGGGCGGCCCTCCGGCCGGTACATTTGATAGCACTGGGATATCCCTATGGCAATCCGCCTTCGACTTAACCGTTATGAGTGCCGTGCGCCTCGTCAAGGCGGCCGAACCCTATCTTAAAGCCAGCGACTCAGGATCAATTTTGACCGTTACCAGCGTTTCAGTTAAGTTCCCAGTCGCCAATCTTATGCTCAGCAACGTGATTCGTCCGGCCGTAATCGGTCTGACCAAAGCGTTGGCCCAAGAGTATGGTCCCGATGGCGTACGCGCCAACTCGATTTTGCCTGGCTACACCCGTACCGACCGCATTGAGTACCTGCTTACTCAGTGGGCTGACGAACGAGGGACCACACCTGACGAAGAAGCTGCGAAACTTGGGGCAAATGTCCCACTCCGGCGCATCGGCACGGCCGAAGAATTTGGCAAAGTTGCCTGTTTCCTTTGCTCACCGGCCGCAAGCTATATGACCGGTGAAATGGTTCTTGTCGACGGCGGTGCATATCCGGGATTGATGTAGAAGTTTGCTGGAACCAAATGCTACCGGTCGAAGTTGGCTAAAAGATAACCAATAGAATATGGGAATTTGTCAGAAAGAACTCTTTCAATCTGGCTTATTCTCGAAACAATAATCACAACTGAAGAAAAGTTCATCAAAAAGACACGACGATATGTAACTTGCATCTTGCAACTTACATCTTTTTAAACTATGGGATTTCATGGCGGCGGCTGGTTTTCATACATAGCCCACGATCCAAAAGACAAACTTGGTGTAAGCCGAGAGCTACTCATACGTGTATGGCATTTTGCCAAACCGTACGTTGGCAAAATTAGCGTTCTGCTAATTACGATTCTACTTATTACCGGTCTCTCTCTGCTCAATCCGCTCATTTTTCGGGACCTCATTGACAATGCTCTCGTCAATAAAGATCAGACCCGATTGAACTGGCTTGCCTTGGCCCTCGTTGCCATCCCGATCCTAAACGGGTTGATTGGGGTTGTTCAACGACGTGCTAGCTCTGAAGTAGGTGAAGGAATTATCTTCGATCTACGACGTGCCTTGTACGAACATATGCAGCGCCAGTCACTCCGCTTTTTTACTCAAACACGAACGGGCGAACTGATGTCACGCATGAGCTCCGATGTCGTTGGGGCGCAAAGTGCAATTACCAGCACTTTTGTAACGATGATCAGCAACATTGTTGCCGTGACTGGGACCCTGTTTATTATGTTTTTCCTTCAATGGCAGCTGACATTATTAGCCCTTGCTGTTTTGCCGGGATTCATTGTGTTGGCCAGGCGGATCGGAAAAGTTGTTCGCAAATTACGCCGCCGTTCGATGGTGGCCAGTGCTGAGATGAGTTCGACGATGAATGAGACGCTAAACGTGAGTGGCGCCTTACTCGTCAAGATTTTCGGCCGGGAAATGCGCGAGCGTGAACGTTTTAGCAGGCATGCCAGTGAAGTGCGCGATATCGGCATACAGTCGGCCGTTGTCACCCGCTGGTTTTTTATGGGGATGGGGATCGCAACCGCGATAGGGACCGCATTGATTTACTGGGTTGGCGGATGGCTTGTCATCAATACTGAGACCTTCACCGTTGGGACCATAGTCGCGTTCGCAGGCTATTTGGGCCAGCTTTACGGCCCGCTTTCATCCCTCACAAATGCTCCAGTTGAATTTGCACGTAGCATGGTTAGCTTTGAACGGGTTTTTGAAGTGCTTGATCTGCCGATTGAAATTGACGAAAAGCCCGACGCTATTGAGTTACCTGCGGCCGCAGGTTTGATTCAATTCGAAAATGTCACCTTCTCATATGCGGCCGGTGAGCCAGGGCTTGAAGAAGTTGAGCGTTTCCGCTTTTTTGGTGGTCCTGGAAACGTCAAACGGGGCAAAGCCAAAGATGGAGAAGAGCTCGAAGTTGAGCGCAAGGAATCTGCGCCCGCTCTCACTGACCTAAATGTTGAAATTCAACCGGGGCAACTCGTTGCCTTAGTTGGCCCAAGTGGTGCCGGAAAAACCACCTTCACCTATATGATCCCCCGTCTTTACGACCCGACCGAAGGGGTTGTGCGCATCGACGGTCATGATATTCGAGATGTCACTCTCACTTCGTTGGCCAACAACATCGGCATGGTTACCCAGGAGACCTATCTGTTTTACGAAACGGTCAGGGCCAACTTGCTTTACGCCAATCCCGATGCCACAAATGATGAAATGGTCGCGGCCGCCAAAGCGGCAAATATTCATGACTTCATCGCGGGGTTAACCGATGGCTATGACACCGTCGTGGGTGAACGTGGTTACCGACTCAGTGGGGGGGAACGCCAGCGTATCGCCATCGCCCGAGTGATCCTCAAGAATCCGCGCATCTTGGTTCTTGACGAAGCCACATCCAGCCTTGACTCACTTTCTGAGGCGTTAATTCAAGAGGCGCTTGAACGAGTCATGGCAGGGCGGACAAGCATCGTTATCGCTCACAGGTTATCGACTATTCTGGCCGCTGACCTAATTTTGGTGGTAGACGCAGGCCAGATTGTTGAGCAAGGTACGCACGCTTCATTGCTGTCACAAGATGGGTTGTACGCAAATCTATACCATACACAATTTGTCTCAGGACATGAGTTGAGTAATTAGTTTGCCCAACTCATCAATTATGGGTGACATCCTTCTCGCTCAGCAAAGTACTTTGCACCCACACGAGATAAAACGGGCTCTTCGGGAATTCAAAGGGTTGAAACCACATGTAGGCCGGAGGCATTCATATACCGGTTCCCCCCTAAGATCCCAAAGAGCCATAAAACGCTGGGCAGTTTTCTAACTGGTCGGTAAGTAATTTGTGCATCAGTCTCTATTCAGACTAGAATCTCAAGCACTCAATAAAATGAAGCGTATTCTGCGCTTCATTACTTATCAACTTTCACTCATTACTTGAGGCAAATATGACAAAAATGAAACCACGCCGTAGACCATCATCTCGGCAAGAATCCCCCTTAACTAGTGGTCCAAACTGGGTAATAATCGGATCGATTATCGGTATCTCTACAATCGCTTTAATCGCATTGGCCGTTATTAGTTCACTTAACCCCACAGTAGCCGCTGCACCAACCCCGGTTTTAGGCGAAACGGTTACAAACGCCACGCTCTATTGCGAAACCAATCCAGAGCGTTGTGTTACTGTCGGCAATCCCGACGCAGAAGTAACTATGATCGAAGTGGTTGATTATGGCTGTCCGCATTGTGCCGCTTTTAATCGTGAAAAATCACCTACACTGCAAGCAAACTATGTAGAAACAGATCAGGTTCGCTGGATGGTAATGCCCTACGCGTTAGGTGCTTTAACCATGCCGTCAGCCGCAGCTGTGATGTGTGTCAATGAGCAAAGTCCCGAACTTGCACTGGCATTCCACGAACGGCTCTTTTCACTGCAACAATCAGGCAGCGAGCATACGCTCGGTGGCTTCTTGAGTGCGGGTAATTTTGTGGATGGCCTTGATACAGATGCACTTGAATCTTGCGTAGATGACGGCCGACATATGGAAAATGTCAGCTTTAATCAGCAAGCGGCACGTGCTTTAGGTGTTTCATCTACACCCGCCTTTTTCTTAAATGACCGCATTATCACCGGTAACCAAGATTTGGCCGTTTTCACTGAGCGCCTTGATGCTGAATTAAATTAAGCAGGTTGCAAGATGCTGGATGCAAACGTTTATAAAAACTTTGAGGTCAAGATAGTATTTATTACTCCAAGATGGTAAATACAAACACCTTAAAGACTTTAACGTTTGCATCCTGTTCGCTTGCATCTTGTGTCTCTTAACTTATGAATATTTCAATCTACGAAGCAGATGAAACCAATGCACCACGGGCCTATGAACTTATGCGGATGGCGTTTGAACGGCAACGGCGCTTTATTGAGCCTGAGCCTGGAGTTTTTCGTAACGACTCAATTGGTTCGATGTCGGCCGCTGTTGCGCGCAAAGAAAAACGACTTGTGGTTGCTTTGCATCGCAAAAGGCTATTGGGGTGCATTTTATGTAGCCCAAATGAAGAAAACGACGAAGATTATCATTTCGGCCGACTTGCCGTCAATCCTCGTTACCAAGGGAATGGTATTGGCAACATGCTGCTTGACGACGTTGAGTCTTGGGCTAAATCAAAGGGTTACAAGCGAGTCACCTGCAATGTGCGAAAAGCATTGGGTCAGAACGTGGCCATGTTTGAAAGTAGAGGATATGTAATTTACGGCGAAGGAACTCATGAAGGTTTTGATGAACCAACTTTTGTAAAAATGGGAAAAGTCATCAATGAGTAATTAGTTGGTTTAAAAATAGAACTATGGTGCAAGCAGAAATAATCCTTGAGCAAATTAAATTAGTTGTTAAAAAGAAGCGTATTCGTATCCCGGGGCTACAACTGGCAGATCAAGGGATTCTCCATGCGCTTAGGTTTGGTGGGCTTTCGTCTGATACGTTGAGCCGTTTTCAAATTTTGCTCGAAGCGTACGATTCTGGACAGCAGATTTATGGTAGTCATTTTCACAATGTGCTCCTTATACGTCTGGTTGAAAGCTTTTTGTTATTCGGCCGGTCATTGACCCAACCCCAATTAGAGAAGACTGCACTCGATCTGCTTGCTCGCAATACGAACCAAGAGATTTTTATGCGTAATTTAGCAGCGGCAGAAGAGCCGCTCGCTATGTTCCTAGGAGTCATTAAGCCTGAGGCGATGGCCTCGTTTTTTGAATGGAAAACAAAAACAGGCAAAAACCGGCCGATTGTTTTGCCAGAGCAAGTTGTGCAAGGGCGATTTATGCCGCTTACCCATATCACCTGGACTGTTGAGAATAGAATGTATCTGGTCACCAAGCGTGAAAACAAGCTCATGGGGCTTCAAATGACCTTTTCCCCTCTAAAGCCAACAGGAAACGTTCCCCGTATGGGATTGTGCGACTTTTGCCACGGTCAGTATAAGTTGCATGAAACCGCTTCAATCACCGCACGAGTTCCTCTCTCAAAGCTTCCACCGTACCACCATTACAAGTCAGTCGGCCGCTACATTTGCATTGATCATGTTGACTGTAATCGCAAGCTCTACCGCAATGGTAAATATGACCGAGTGGCTCAATTTATCGAGTCAGTCAATCAGAATACCCCCCTCATTCTGTAATTTAAAAGGGAATATCGTCGATAGATTTTGTGGCTGGGGCTGGCTCTTTTGGCTTGGGCAAAAAGTTCTCGTTTGTCACAACCTTACTCCCCGTCTCGCCTTCAATCTGCTTCCGTGCACTGCCTGCCACTCGGCCGCCCCGCTTCGCCACCGACTTGTTTTGCTCAAACCCTTGTGCATCATCAACCCGCACAATCTCAGTCGTTGCTACTTCCCCCAACATCGTCAAAACCAATTCCACCTGACTCATATGATCACGCAATGACTGGCTCTTTAACCCTTTCAGTTCTTTATGCTGCCGGGTTGTGACGCCAAATGCCTCTCGTGAAATAATCGATGTGAGAATGGCATAATCACGGCCGATCTTGACCCCCCGGCCAGACCATTCGTCGGTCAACTCCTCACGCACAATAATCGACTTTAGCCGCACATCAACCCAATCTTCAGGATAACCTTTATCACGATAGATCTGTCTCGCCCGGTCAATCGCTTTTGCGGGGTCTTGAACTTCTTCGATCCTCTGCTTCGCCAATTTCGCCAACCACAGTTTAAACTGCTCCACAGCCTCATGTTCGCTTGACAGTGATTGAACGATGCGGCTCATTCCTTCGGCCGTGGCGCAATCTTCGATACGATTTTTACCATTGCCATTGTCTCTGCTAGGTAGCCTAAATCCGCGTGTCACAGCCCCCGCTTTAGGGTCAAGGCGTTTTAACCGACGCCAATCTTCTTTTGCATCTTGGCTCGCATCTTGGCTCGCATCTTGTTTTTCTGTCAGTAAGGCAAGCACATCAACCACTGAGAAATACCATTGCTTTGTCTCTTCATCGAAAATACGACGAAGACCGTTTGGATCAATATTTTCTAATTTTTTCATGTGTATCTATTCATCGCTATCAAATGCAAATGCGATTCAATGTGGCTATCGCTTATCTTTTCCTAGAGTGACTAACACAGACAGTTTAGGGAACATGTGTTCTTGCGTCAAGGTTTTGATAACATCTTGTATTTCTGCAAAAGTTAAAATGATGCGGCAGATAGAGCGGTTTTAACTGCATGTATGCCCCGATTAAAGCAGAGTGCAATCTTCCAGATATCCTGCCAAATTAGCACTGTTACTCGAAAACAAAGACGAACCCTTCTGGAGATTCCTTATAGGTATGGCAGCTCTGCCTAATTTAGTTGCAGTTGAAATTGAGTTGATTGAGTTGATTGTAGAAGTCCACGCTCCATAGAAACTTTGCTGAGTACAAAAGGGAGGGTTCTGTTGCAACGATTTTCTTTAGGCTATTTCCGAGAATAAAACATGCAATTGCATCAACAAAATCGCCTCACCTCGTCAACTTGATTGACACAGCCAATTCCCCTGAGCTAGTTTGCTAGATAATTATTTTTCGGGGTTGGCCTTAGACTCGATAAATCCTAATGCACTACCTGTTTTTCCCATCACAACCGTTCATTTACGATCAACCCCAATTTCCTGGATTTAACAGCTTCGCATGGTCCCAGCGTAACCGGTCGAACTGCCGAATCAGTTCGGCCGGAAATGGCTCCTTCTCAGCAATCCCTAGCGAAGTTTCCAACTCATCTTCAGTGCGAACGCCCACTAGCGTTGTAGTCACAAGGGGATTTGATAAAACAAAACGCAAGGCGGTTTCAATTTGATTCAGCGAAGGGGTTAAACTTTTTCCAAACTGTTTGACCGCATCTGCCTGCGCTTTAAGTTCCGCCAGATGAGGGGGTAAATCGGCTGATCGTGGCGTAAGTGCCCCTTTCAAAAAGACAGAACGAACAACAATCCCCACACCTTTTTCGGCCGCCAACGGAAAAACCACATCTGCCAAGCGTTGATCCAACACATTGTAGGCAATTTGCAAAGCATCAATGCCTGACTCAATCGCCCGCACCGGATCTTCAGTGCCATAAGTTGACGCCCCAATGGCTCGGATGTGGCCCTGCTGCCGGAACTCTTTGAGAATGCCTACCGCTTCGCTGTAATCATCAGGTGTGCTGTGCAACATCATCAGGTCGATGTGATCAGTGTGCAACAGGCGCAAACTCGCTTCAAGCGACGTTTGCATATGCTGACGCAAAACAGCCCCTTTTAACTCATTGCCATCCCCATCGTGAATCCCCATCTTGCTGGCTAACACCACCTTGTCCCGATAGCCTTGCAACGCGTGCCCCAGTACTTCTTCGCTCCGGCCGTACCCTCGAGCTGTATCGATAAACGTGATACCACCGTCAATCGCCTTGTGGATTAGCTGGGTCGCTTCACTTAACGTGGGTGGGTTCATCCCATCGCTTGAGTTTTGTGCCTGCCCAGCTTGAGGCGTGATGCCATAGGCCATTCCCAAAGCAACTGTTCCCAAGCCCAGCACAGAAATTTTCAGATCGGTTTTACCAAGTTGATTCGTGCGGATCATGATCGTCTCCTGATCTAAAACGGAATGTCTATCAGTTTGCTAAATTCAGCCTCTTCAAGCTGTTGCCAAAGCTGATCCGTTTCGGCCGTGGTTAAGGGGCGCAACGGCCGCCGAGGCACCCCGCAATCAAAGCCCAAGCGGCCTAAAATCGCTTTAACCGTTGATAGCGACGGGGCCGAAGTAAATGCTTTAATCACCCGGTTCGCCTGATACTGTTTGGTTTGAGCCGCCACTAAATCCCCTTCACGGTAACAGCGGTACAAGTCAGCAAATAAGCCTGGCAAAATGTTGTACGTCGTTCCAATCGCTCCGTCAGACCCCATCACAAGCGCGGGCAAACACATCTCATCTGGACCCGAAAGCACCGTGACCGGCCGCCCCGCATCAATCTCGATCATTTTGCGCATTGTGAAAAAATCATACGATGTGTATTTGATGCCTGTCACCTGTGGAATCTTCAGGAGTTCTGTAAACATGTCTGCGGTCACAGTCACCCCTGTTGCGCCTGGAATGTTGTATAGCCACAGCGGCAGATCGGGTGCGGCGTCAGCGATCTGTTGATAATGGGCACGTAGCGCAGGTAGGTCTACCTTAAAGTAGATGGGGGGAATCGCAGAAATGGCCGTGGCTCCGGCCGCCTGCGCATGGGCCGCAAGATCAGCCGCCGTGTGCGTAGCAACCGCACCCACATGGGCGATCACATGCCCGGCATCGCCTGTTTCATCGATCACCGTCTCCAACGCCTGCTTGCGCTCATCCGAATCGAGCAACAGCCCTTCACCTGTGCCACCGTTGACAAAAAAGCCGGTTAAGCCTGCATCAAGCTGGTAGCGCACCAAGCGCCGGATCATCTCATGGTTAATGTTGCCTGCGGAATCAAACGGGGTAATCAGGGCAGATAATATGCCATTTATCGGTTTCATCAGTTCTCCTTTATTTGTTGTCATTTTAATGTCGGCGTGACACACCATCTTTCTTTTTCGGGTGTGCTTGTTTCAAAAAATTTCTCGTACTATCTAGGCCAAACCGCTTCGGTGAAAAAGCACTAATATCGATTTGAGTCTCCCCATCAGCCGCTAGTTCGGCTAACAGCACACCGGCGGCTGGATTATAAGCAAAGCCCCCCGAGTGGAAAGCCCCACCGATAAACAGATTCTTGACGTGAGGTGCTTCACCCACAATCGGCTCTTCATCCATCGAAAAAGAAAGCAGGCCAACCTGTTCGCTTGCCCACTTTGTCTCTTTCAAACGGGGTGTTAACTGACAGATGGCTTTGTAAAGCACCCGCTCTAACCCTTCAGGAGCCTTTAACCCATCCATCCGAAAGTTGAGAGATGGAACATTGAACGTAATCCGCTCCGGTGTTTCACCCCCAACCAATAATCGATTCCCATGTGCGGGGCGAATATACCCTTCGTATGGGTTGGCATTCACGGCCGGAATATTAACAGGGGCCGTCAGCGGGGCAGTAAGATAGCGTTGGTGAACCACCGCTTGCATCGGCAGTTCCCAATCAAGCGAAGCCAGCAGTTGTAACGCCCACGTATGCACCGTGCAAATCACAACATCCGCCTCAATTAACCCATTTTGGGTTTTCACTCCACGCACTTGCCCGCTTTCAGACACAATTTGTTCAACCATTTCCCCTTCTCGAATTTCCACACCCAAAGCTTGGCAACCTTGGGTTAAGGCGGGTAGATAATGTTCCGGTTCGCTGTACCCGCCCAATGGGTCATACAAACCGGTGATATCTTCAAGGGGTGTTAATTCAGGCCAGCGATAGTTGATTTCGGCCGCATCGAGCAGTTCATATGGAGCCTGAAACTCATCGTAGAGACCCAGTAAAGGTTGACGGTCAGCCCATGAAGCGGGGTCGAAAAGGTTGAGGCAGCCGACATTTTGGTAAGTGTAACCATAATCATTCAGCTCTTCCGATAATTCGCTGTAGCGCGACAGGCTGATCTTCCGAGCCGCAACCCCCGTTTCCGTCCATAACAAACCGGTCACAATCCCTCCGGCTCGACTACTCGATCCATCACCAATTTTCTCTTTTTCGAGCAAGATAATTCGGCCGAACCCCTTTTGTGCCAAATGGTAAGCGGTACTTAAACCGATTACCCCTCCACCGATAATAATCGCTGTACTAGCTGCTTTCATTAGCTTTCCCCATTCAGCTCTTGCGGAGTGAGTTCATTGAGCAACGGCTTTTCACCTAAAAACCGTTCCACATTTTCGGTAAAGATCGACCATATCCGTGTGGTAAAACGGGCGTTGGCGGACGAGCCAGAAATATGCGGGGTCATAATCACGTTTGGGTAGCGCCACAACACATGATCGGCCGGCATCGGGTAATGGTAATGGGTGTCGAGAGCGGCTCCAGCAATTGTTTTATTATCGAGTGCTTCAAGTAGGGCCGTTTGCTCAATGATCGGTCCACGGGCCGGGTTTAGAATATAGGCATGGTCGGGCAGGGCTTGTAACTCTGCCCGGCCGATGATCCCCTCTGTCTTCGCTGTCAACGGCATCGCCACAATCAGGAAATCTAGCCCAGCCAAAAACTCACTTTTCTCGGCAGGTAAAAAGGCTTTATCCGGCAACTTGCCTTCAGGGTCACCCGTTCCAGCAACACAATAGATATTTTCTCGCGGGCCAACGCCGTGTCGGCTCAAAACATGGACCGTCATACCTAACGTTTTACACAAGCGGGCTGTCTCCCGGCCGATCCCCCCGTATCCCCAAATGCCCACAACTGATCCGTTGATCTCTTGCTGAAAGCGTGCCCCTCCGTCCCAAACGCCAGAATCTTGATTGCGAATCATCTGGCGTAGATCACGCACCAAATTGATCATCATGGCGATGTTCCATTCCCCTATCGGCACATCAAAGACCCCGCGCGCGTTGCAGGCTCGAATCTCTTTCTGGGGCAGGTTTAATCCGACTAGTTGGGTGTACCCGGCAGAGCCGATTTGCCACAATTTGAGGGCTGTCATCTCAGCTAGGTTTTTAGGCGGATGGGTTGATAGCAGGATGTCAACATGCGGAGCGATGTCGGCCCCGATCGACCAATCTATCTCTTCAGCCTCCGCTTCCATTACAGTCACTCGGCCGGTTGTCAACGACGACAAAACCGCTAATTGCTCTTGATCAATGGTGCCATGCACAAGAATGTTTTTCATATCGTAAAACAGGTATCCTACCTGTTGCTTAGGAACGGAAATTAAATAACTGCCCCACCCCAGCATTCATGCTGGGGCTACAGACAACGGCCTCCGGCCTTTGAAGCCGAGGGATTTATCCCTCGGTGCAAAGTGCGGCAGTTGTTTACTTCTCAACCTTTAATCTGTCAAAATTTTACCCGGCACACTATTATATTCACCGCTACCTGGTACAAATGGGAAGCGAGCTTTGGTTTCTTCGGTCAGACGAATCCCTAAGCCAGGAGCTTCAGGCGGCCGTGCTCGGCCGTTGATCATCACAAATGAATCGCCAATGATTTCACTATGCAACGGCCCATAATCAGGGGCGATTTCCAAAATCGTTGTATTGGCCGCCGCGAATCCACAGTGCAGATTTTGCATAAAGCCGCCACCGGCCGCCCAAGAGTGGGTCGCTATTTTTCGGCCGCGACCTTCCAGCAGTGCCGCAACCCGCATAAATTCATGCATGCCACCCGTAAAGGCCGCATCAGGTTGCCCGATGTCGAAAGAATCCTGTTCAGCAAACACTCGCCATTCATACATCGTTGTCAAACATTCGCCACCTGCAATCGGCACAGTCGTCGAATTTCGCAACTCAGCATATCCCCACGGATCGGTATAATGGAGCGGTTCTTCAAAGAAAAAGAGGTCATACGGCTCGACAGCCCGCATCACCGTGAGAGCTGTGTTCAAATCCCACGTGTTGTTTGGATTATTCCCCATATGCCCATCTAGGCAGATTTTGACATCTTTGCCCACATGCTGGCGGACCATGTCTACTTTTTGAGCTTCAAATTCGGCCGCCTGATGCGGGCTACTCACGTCACAAAATTCGGCCGGATACGCACCCGAGGCGATTTTGAACCCGCTGAAACCCAATCCTAAATAGTAATCAACTTTTTCAAGCAATTTTTTGGCCGGATAATTGCTGGGGCCCCCCGTGGCATAGCAATCGAGTTCATCATGTTTCCGGCCGCCGAGCAGTTCATAAACCGGTACACCCAGCATTTTCCCTTTTAAGTCCCACAAAGCCGCCTCGATCCCGCTTAACACAATCGGGCCCAGACCAACCCGTCCCCAGAAGTTTCCGCAGTGATACATCTGCTCCCAAAGTTGAGCGATGTTATCGACCGTTCGGCCGATCAAAATCGGTTTGTAAAAATCAACCACGCCGGGAACCAGCTCTGGGCAAAAATAACCCCCATACGTCTCCCCTAATCCGATCAATTCTGTATCGGTGTGGATTTCAATAAAGGCCGCGCTCCGCCGTGAACGGGCCTCGCTCAAATATCGATCATTTGTGCAAGGGCCAGTCAATAATATCGTTCTGACATCTGTAATTTTCATTTAGTTAGCCGTCAACTACCAGCCAACAGCTTTTAGCTATTGGTTTTGCTGAGCCTACGTTTACTACCAGACCAGTTGTATTTTGAGGGTTTAGCCTGTGATTTTTTCAGAATGGGTCAATAAATGAGCAGCTGATAGCTGAAAGCTAACGGCTAACAGCTTTACAAGAACTGATCTGCGTGATGGCATGCCACCATATGCGGCTCACTGTCTGAACCTAAATTACGAAATTCTGGATCAACCTTTTTGCAAATATCAGTGACAAAACTACAGCGTGTATGAAAACGACACGCCTGTGGTGGGTTGGCCGGATTCGGCACGTCGCCCTGCAAAATGAGGCGTTCTCGTTGAGCCTCTTTATCTGGGTCAGGCACCGGAATAGCTGAAAGCAGTGCTTGGGTATACGGGTGCAGCGGCCGATCAAAAAGCTGTTCTCTGCCGCTTAACTCAACAATCCGGCCGAGATACATCACCGCCACTCGGTCGCTGATATAGCGCACCATTGATAAATCATGCGCAATAAACAGATAGGTCAAGCCCAACTGACTTTTTAACTCCATCAGCAAATTGATCACTTGAGCCTGAATCGAAACATCCAATGCGGAGATCGGTTCATCTGCCACAATAAAAGATGGGTTTGTCGCCAAAGCCCGGGCAATCCCGATCCTTTGCCGCTGACCACCCGAAAACTCATGAGGGTAGCGATTTACAAAATTTGGATTAAGACCCACAAGTTCTAAAAGCTCATGAACGCGTGCATCTTGACTGGCTTTGTCCCCAATCTCATGAATCTCAAGGGCTTCGCGAACAATGCTCCCCACCGTGATACGTGGATTCAACGAGGCGTAGGGGTCCTGGAAAATCATCTGCATATTGCGCCGAGCTAGACGAAGATCTTCTTTGCCCAATTGGGTTAAATCTTGCCCATCAAGAATGACACGGCCGGCGGTGGGTTCCAAAAGTTGCAGAATAGTCTGCCCTGTTGTCGACTTGCCACAGCCACTTTCACCGACCAGTCCCAACGTCTCCCCACGCATAATTTCAAATGAAACCCCATCAACCGCTTGAACCGCCCCAGTTTGGCGTCGCAGAAATCCCTGTTGCACAGGAAAATGCTTTTTCAAGTTTTCGACCTTTAGCAAAACTTCATCAAAGTCTGACTCTCTGACTTCAGCTAGTTCAACAGTCTCTTTTGCAGGCAGATTAATCCCATCACGAATATCTTCCCAACGCCAACAGGCTGAAAAATGGTCATCACTCACCTGCTGTAACGGCGGGTTCTCTTCCCAACATCGGTCAACCGCAAACCGACAGCGAGGGGCAAATGGGCAATGGGTTGCTTCTTGCAAAAGATCAGGCGGTAGTCCAGGAATCGGAATGAGCTTATCAGCACTTCCTTCTATTGTGGGGATCGATTCTAAAAGGCCAAGCGTGTATGGATGGCTTGTTAATTTATACAGGTCATGGACGGGTGCCATTTCGACGATGAAGCCCCCATACATGACGGCCACTTTTTCGACCAGCCTCGCCACAACCCCCAGATCATGGGTAATCCAAATGATCGCCATTCCTAATTCTTTTTGCAGTTTGGCCACTAGCTCCATAATTTGAGCTTGGATCGTCACATCAAGAGCAGTAGTTGGCTCGTCGGCAATCAGCAAAGATGGGTCACACAACAAGGCCATGGCGATCCCGATACGCTGACGTTGACCGCCGGAAAATTGATGCGGATAATCACTAATCCGGTCGGCCGCATTTGGGATGCCAACCAATGACATCAAATCAACCGAACGTTTGTTGGCATCAGTCCGACTCATTCTGAGGTGGCGTTCGAGTGATTCGGTCAGTTGTCGGCCGATAGTCAGCACTGGATTAAGCGAAGTCATCGGGTCTTGAAAGACCATCGCTATCTCTCGGCCGCGAATGTTCCGGACCTTGTTCGCTGGCAATTTGAGTAAATCTTGCCCGTTAAAAATCACTTCACCCGCTTCGATTTCACCAGGGGGGTTGGGGATCAACCCCATAATCGAAAGCACCCCAACAGATTTTCCGCTCCCACTCTCACCCACAATCGCCAACGACTCCCCTTTGTTCAGCTTATATGAGATTCCATTGACAGCATGAACCGTCCCTTCTTCGGTGTGGAACCGTGTTTTTAGATTTTTGACTTCAAGTAAATGTGTCATGTGTTCAGCTTCTAGCTTTTGGCCGTTAGCTATCAGTGTTTGGCTAATAGCTAATAGCTGTTTTAAAGTTTAGTTAGTACCGTTTGAATCTCAGATTGTCGAGATAAGTTTTCGGCCGTAAATGCTTGATCAACCTGGTCGGTGTTCCTTGCGCCAATCAGTACCGAGGTGATCCCCGGCCGATTCAGGACCCATGCCAGAGCCAACTGAGCCATCGAGATACCTGATGCAGTCGCTTGGCTACGTAATGTTTCGACGATAGCAAAGTTCTCATCACTAAAATAAACATCTTGATGAGCTGGCATAATGTCAAAACGAGTTCCGGCCGGAATGCCCCCCCCTTTGCTATATTTTCCTGTCAAGAATCCAGCCCCTAGTGGGCTAAAAGAAAGGACGCCGATTTCCTCTTTCAAACACAAAGGAATCGTTTCCGCTTCAATCTCTCGTTGCACAAGGTTGTAGCTAGGTTGGATTGAAACCATCATGTTAAAGCTCATCGCTTTTTGCATCGTTAGCATTTCGGCCAGTTGTGTTGCACTGTAATTGCTACAACCCACATACCGGACTTTGCCTTGATTCACAAGCGTTTCAAGGGCTAAAGCAATCTCGTCAAGTGGCACATTTGCATCCCAATGATGCAATTGAAAAAGATCAATGTGATCAGTTTTCAAGCGCTTTAAACTGGCTTCGGCTGAGCCGATAATACGCTCCTTTGTCAAAGCCCCAGCCACTTTGGTAGCCAGCACAACCTGGTCCCTGCGGCCGCTTTTTTGTAACCAACGCCCAACCACTTCTTCAGATGCCCCAGCAGCATATGCCTCGGCCGTATCGAGCAAATTAATGCCACAGCCAAGAGCATGATCCAGCACTTTAAAAGATGTGGGTTCGTCAATTTCCCGGCCGAATGTCACGCAGCCCAGCCCGATTGAGCTGACACGTAAATCGCTTGACCCCAGTTTCTGCATGTCCATCAGATCTTATTTCCCGAATAGATTTTTATTTCAAACTCCACAAATCTACTCATACCGAATCCTCGGATCAACCACACCGTACAAAAGATCAGCCAGCAAATTACTGAGTAAAATCATTAATGCACTGATCAGAGTGACCCCCATCAAAATCGGGTAATCACGGGTTGTTGTAGCCCGCCACCCCAGCATGCCCATGCCGGGCCATTGGAAAATCGTTTCAACGATGATCGCTCCGCCCAATAGTTGTGGCAGGCTCAAAGTGACTACTGTCACAAGAGGAAGCAGTGCGTTGCGAAACGCGTGCCGTACAACCACAGTCCACTCTAACAGCCCTTTTGCTCGGGCCGTTCGAATATAATCTTGTCCAAGCACTTCTAAAATGCTTGACCGAGCATAGCGTGCCCAAACACCTGCATAAAACGACCCCAACACCAGCGTTGGCAATACCAAATGTAATAAGCGATCTTTTAGATCAAATGGTGATCCAATCGTCTGCATACCACTAGTGGGCAACATATCAAGCCTAAGCGCAAAAATATAAATGGTGCCTAATGCCAGGAAAAAACTTGGGATAGATAAATTAAAAAAGGCGAGCACCGTCAGCACATAATCAAGAAGGGAATATTGTTTCAGCCCCATCACAATGCCCATCGGTATCCCTATGACCAATGAGGTAATGAAGGCACTGCCCATTAACACGAGCGTCGGCCCGATTCGTTCCCCCAACAACGCTGTCACCGATTTTGATCCTTTAAACGGGTAGCCCAAGTCACCCCGTACCGCATCACCGAGCCAACGTGCATAGCGTACGGGCCATGGTTTATCTAGCCCAAATTGCACACGTACTTTCTCAACTTGGTCAGGCGACATCTCAACAAAAGAAGCAAAGCCGATAATGTTGATAACCGGATCGCCCGGTGACAGTGCAAACAGGGCGAAAATAATAAGCGTGACGCCAAAAAATACTGGGATCGTAACAAGTAACCGATTAACAATATAACGTAGCATTAAAAACCTTTAGACTTTTAAAAAGTGACAAGTGACAAGTGCGCTAGTGACCAGCAACCAGTTTCGAGTAACCTTCGGCTACTTGTCACTGATCACTGATCACTTTTTACTTGTCACTTCTAACTATCGAAACTAACTACCGTCCCAAACCCACAAGTCACCTGGACGATACATATTCAACCATTTGCCTAATCCGGCATGTGTATCCCAATCAGTCCCTTGCAAAGCATTACTGCGAGCAGAAATAAACGAAGGAGAAGCGGTCATAAAGGCGGGAAGCTCTTCATTCCAGATACAGTCAATCGCTTGGTAGATTTCAACCCGTTTTGCTGGGTCGGTTTCCACAAGCGCTTGTTCGATCAAGCCAGGAAGTTCTGGGCTTGTGTACCGAATAGCACCTTCTTTCACACCGTCAGCATTGGGTGATACCGGCCATGAGCGATAGCCCCAATTTGCATTGGAGTCTTCAGTCATGAATGGCAAGATGCCACCTGGATCAACGCCAGGGCCAAAGAGTAGAACATGGAAGTCCCAATCTTGTCCACGAGGTCCATTACCGTTCACATAATCAGTGATCAAAGAGTTGTCGATAAAATCGACATTAACTTTAAATCCTTGAGCACGGAGGAATTCTTGAGCGATTGGTAAATAATCTCGACGAGCATTTAGCCCTAACCAAGACATCATATCAATCGTGACATCTTCAGGAACTACCCCGATTTCAGCCCATAATTCGGCCGCTTTTTCAGGATCGTAGTTGTACTCTGTCATGGTTGGACAGGCATAAACCGTGCCATCAAAGTAGCTGTGACGCACGATACCTTGGCCTGACAAGATACTGTCAACATACCCTTGGCGGTCGATTGAATAGAGGAACGCCTGTTTCGCTTTTGGATTCCGCCACAGTCCATCATTGGTAAACTGGTTCATTTCCATGCCGTACCATTGCGCACTATTTTCAGCGACTAAGACTTCAAGCCCTTCAACCTCTTGCAAACGCGCGACTTCAGTTGCCTGAATCGGGTTCACAAAGTGGAGTTCACCTCGTTGCAATTTAACAGTCGCAACTTCGGCCGTTGAAATCTCCATGAACATACGGTCTGGAGCTGGCGCACCATCCCAATAGTCATCAAAGCGTTCGTACTCGATGAATTGGTCCGTTTGGTATTGAACAAACTTGTAAGGGCCTGTTCCAATCGGATTGGTAAACCAATAATCAGCTGTGCCGTTTAAAACAGCATCTTGATCTAATTCACTTACCACATGATGTGGCAAAATTTCGACCATTTCACCCGCAAAGAACAAGCGGGCCAAACCAGCGTCTGGGCTAGCTAGGTTGATCTCAAGCGTAAGATCATCAATGATGACGATTCCTTCAATTGAATCAGCATCACCATTGTGATAGTCGGCCATTCCGGCAATCGTGGTCCCTGCGCGTAAACCATTTAGTGGGCGCAAATTAGGGCTGAGGCGTAGCTCCCAGGTGTAAAGAACATCTTGGGCTGTAAACGGTTCGCCGTCATGCCACAAGACACCTTCACGCAAGTTCAAGGTATAAGTCAGACCATCATCTGAAACCTCATATCCCATAGCCAAACGTGGTTCTAAATCGCCCGCAACTGGCCAGAAAAGGGTTTCAGCCATTGGGCCAATCGCCCAGCCGCTTTCCCAGTTGCTACGATGTGGCCAACTTTGTTCTGGCCATCCGTTTGGTTGCCAAATGCGCACATCGCCACCAATTTGAGGTTCGCTAGGTGGGTCAGCCATAACCGGTGCTTCTTCAGCTGCGGCCGTTACTTCTACCTCAACAATTTCCGTTTCGACGACAACACGGGTAACCTCAACTTCTTCCCCTTCTTCAACAATTGTTTCCGTCACAACCCGTGTGACCTCAACTTCTACCTCTTTAATCACCTCAATGACTTGAGGCTCTGGGGTACAAGCCACGACGACAAATAACAACAAAAGTGTTGCTGTTAAAGTTAAATATTTAAACTTCATTTCTCAATCTCCTTTTTGAATAAATTAGCTGTCTGCTATTAATTTTAATCGGCCGATTGGCCTTTCTAATTTGTTCGACTACTGGTCTATCCATATCTACTCCTTTATTGTTAAGCGGCATCGAAACGGCTAACTTCCAAAACACCGTTTCGAGCTCCAGCTATTCCTTCCAAAAATTCAATCACAACCTCACCGGATCGTTCCACACGGTGAGCACGAGGCAAGGTGATAAATAACTAAAATAACTAGCTCTTCTTTCTACTCTGAGCGTGTTGTATCCAGCGCATCTCTTAAGCCGTCGCCAACAAAGTTGATCGACAGCACGGCGAGCATGATTGCTAAACCAGGCGGGAGCCAAAGCCACGGCATCTGTTCAAGGATGACCAGCTCTTGGGCGGCCGTCATCATGTTCCCCCAACTTGCGGCTGGGGGCAGAATGCCGAGGTTCAAAAACGATAATGCCGCTTCAAGCAAGATGGCGGTTGCCACACCAAAGGTGGCATGCACAACCAAAGGGGCCACAACCCCTGGCAAAATATGCCGCCGAATGATCCGGCCGTCCTTCGCCCCTAATGAGCGAGCCGAAAGCACATAATCCATCTCCCGTAGCGATAAAATTTGTCCACGCACCAAACGGGTCGGTTCTGTCCAGCGCAATATCGCAATGGCGACAATCGTATTTCGTAAACCTGGACCTAAAATCGCCACTAAAAAGATAATGATAATTAGCGATGGAAAGGTCATTACGACATCAACCGCGCGCATGATGATCCAGTCAACTTTGCCGCCGTAGTAACCGGCCAACGAACCGAGAACAATCGCAATCGATTCATAAAAAGTGACAGCGATCAAGCCCACCGATAAAGAGGGGCGTGCGCCCCAGATTAGCCGACTTAGCACGTCCCGGCCGAAGCCGTCTGTACCTAACCAATGTGCTTGGCTGGGTGCTTGTCGAAAGTTAACCAAGTCTTGGGCGGCCGGGTCATAGGGGGCGATCAGCGGCGCGAAAAGCGCTGCCAGCCCCATGATGGTTAAAACTACCAATCCAAATATGGCGAGCTTATGGCGCAAAAAGCGGCGTAACGCGCGGCGTCCTGGGCTTTCAATGCTGTGGTCTGCTTGTTCGGCAATGGTGAGTGTTGCTGGCCTTGCAAGGTTTTCGGACATTAAGTTTCTTTCCTTCTGTTTTACTTTTAAATCGAATTTAAATTCTTAATATTCGGGCGGCGTTCCCACCCAAGACCATTTTCTTGGCCTCGTCCGAAATATCGGCCGTGATGATTTTTCCAATCTGCGAACGGGGGTCCATCAAGGGAATGTCTGAGCCAAATAAAACCCGATCTGCGCCCGCTTCATTGACCAAACGTTCGATGACACCTGGTGATCGAAAGGTCGAACAGGTTTCCAAATAGACGTTTGGGTGTGCTTGGGCGGCCGCAATCGCCTCATTCCGCGCCTCTTCCACATTGCCCGAATGGCCTGCCACAAAGTTTGCGTCAGGGAACATCGGGGCGATTTCAGCCAAAAAGCGTGGCCGATTGGTCGGGAAATGGTCGGTATGAAAAATGATAGCCAACTTGCGCTCATTCGCAAACTCATAAATCGGATACCAGACTGGTTCGTTAAACGGCCAAGGGGTGTACGGTGGATAAAGTTTGATCGCCACAAAATTTAATTCATCAATTGCTCGATTGAGCTCAGGAATCATCCGTTCTGGCATCAGCGGTGACACATAAGCAAAGCCGACAAAGCGGTCGGGATGCTGGGCGATAAAACGGGCATTAATATCATTGCTTGTCGTCCCATCTGGCTGAAAGATGTGGAACAGACAGGCCACATCAACCCCAGCTAAATCCATTGTGCGCAACATCGCTTCGGGGTCATCAACAAAGCCGATGCTGTCCTGCCGGCCGGAGTGGCCGTGAAAATCGATAATTCGGTTGCCTTCAATCACGCTGACCTCCTCCTGCTAAAATGCGTTCTAAGTTACCGGCGCAAACCAAAGCCAACTGCTCGTCGTTCCAGCCACAGTGATGGGTGTAAAAAAGAATGGGACCCATCGCATAATTTGAATACCAAGAGCCGTATAACAAACGATCAGCCCCAACGTCTTGACTCAACGCTTCAAATTGATTCATTGGTTCAAATCGACTGAGTTCTAGATAGGAATTGGGGAGTGCTTGAAGCATCGGCCGCACCCACATATAGTGTGAGTAATGTGCACCTACCAAAACGGTCACCAGCTTTGGATACCGTTGCAACGTATCCATCAACTCATCGGCATCTGACTCGGGTAGTGGAATCCACAGCGGAATCCCAGCGTCGCTCAACCAGCTCAACATTTCATCGTAAGCCCAGCTTCTGAATGGCAATCCGGCTGAGCGCGAATTATGCAGGCGCACCGCTCGTGCCCGGCCGGCAGTGTGCAATGCTTTGATTTGGTTTAGAGATTCAGCCGTCGGCATCATCATCCACTGTGCTTCCAAACGATCATCTTTATTAGACAACGACCCTTCAGACAACCATTCTTCTAAGAAGCGATTTCCATCAACCGGACTGAGCAATTCACCTTGAGCGTGATAAATCAATGCCTTATCAACCCCGTGACGATCCATTTCAGCCAGTAAGTCAGCCCGATTACGGCTGGGCGCAACCTCATCACGCCGATCACCAACACGGACGTTGGCATCAAATACGGGGACTTTTGCTTTGAAATTCAGTGTCGGCATATTTAATTTACCTTGACCCGATACGAGACTCGCTGGAGGCGATCATGGTCAGATTCCCGTGTTCCTTCAAGCGCGTAAGTCGTGAGTGGCAGGGTGTAATGGGTTTCAGCATTGAGCGAAATAAATGCTTCAGCGTAAGGGACACCGCCAGCCATACCCATCGCACCATCACTTGTTTCGATCCGTTTACGCGCATACGCGCCACCATAACCTTGGCTGACTAAGGCATCAAGGCAAGCGATCTTTTTGTCCACCACATCGGTAATATCGATAAAAACATCGTTGTAATATCCGCCATGTGCGTCCCAGACTTGGCGACGGGGAATAGCGGCCGCCCCGGTGCCAAAGTAGAAGACTTGCCCCACTTTATGGGGCGGATTACGGTCGCCAGGATCAACGGCCGCCGCCAAACTCATGGCTGCAATAACAATATGGCCGGTTACCGCATGGGGGTTGACCAGCCCATCCCCTTCTCTGGGGAAATGGGTCAGGACCACGTTCGGCCGGAACTCACGGAGCAAACGGGCCAAGCGTTTAACTAGCACGGGCTCGACCTGCAAGAGCGCATCGTCAGCCCCGAAAAAATGGATTTCTTCAACCCCCAATAATAAACAAGCTTCACGAGTTTCTTGAGCTTTGACATCAGCCCGCTCACTCATTAATGCGGTTAGCTCAGCCGCCTCCGGCACTTCAGATCGTTTGTGCATCTCATCGCTAATCACCTTGTCGTGGACGCGTGCCCCGTGGGTCAGCACCGCACAGCCAACATAATCCCCTTTGCTCACATGGTGGGCCATTGTGCCCCCAGATTGATCAAAGATGTCGGCCGGGTGCGCCCCAATCGATAGAATTCGTAATGTTTCGTTTGTTAAAGTCATTAGATTAAATTAACCAACTCTCACGACGGAACCCAATCGGGAAACTCGTCATGAAAAACTTTTTTGACTACTTGATACTGTTCTTCGGTAAAACCTTTGTACGGTGACAAAAGTCGTAAGGGCATCTCTTCTAATCCGCCCAACCGCACCAAAACTTTATCGTAAGCGCCATCCATCCGATTTTCATGGCGCAATTTGCTCCATAGCGTTGAGCCAAATTTATGGAAAGCGTGTTGCAGTTTAATCGCCTCTGCGATATTTCCACTGCGCCCAGCTTCAAATAGAGCTTTCACTTTATGCGGTGAGGTAGGGCCGGTGGAAGACAAAATTGAACACTCACCAACCATGCAACCGTGGGCAAAATTTGTTTCTCCCAAAAAGTGCTGTAATTCTCCAGCCTCACTGACCAAGGCAACGGCCCGAGCCATCCCCCCGACCGTATTTTTCGTCGCAACCAGATTGGGAATTTCGTCGATCAAACGGCGATAATCGGCCGCCTGCAAAACTCGCCCTGCACGAGGCAAGTTGTAGTGCAAAAATTTCGCATCAGGATAAGAGCCACACACATCTTTAAAAAAGGTCAGTACCTCGTCGTCATTAAGAGCGCCCCAAGGTGGCATCGCCATTTGGAAGACACGAAAGCCAACTTTGTAAGCGTAGTGAAGCTTTTCCATCATCGTCCCTGTCGAAAGGGCGATCAAACCGACCATCGGGTGAACATCATCTCCTCGCGTTTCTTCGTAGAAGATGTCAACGATGCGCCGGAATTGGGCGGTGTTAACCGCATGTCCTTCGCCCGCCGTACCAAAAATATAGAGGTGCTTGTAATTTTCTAGCGTGTGCTGAATTTCTCGACGAAAAATATCTTCAAGTAAGTTTTCGTTTTCGTCCCACGGCACTTCGCAAGAAACCAAAATCGCTTGTGGATAACGGGCCATACTTTTCACTTTCCTCCAATTTTGACCAAAATACGGTCATTCTTAATTAAAACGGGATAGGTTGTTAATTTAACTGCCTGATCAAAGAGACTACAACCGGTTAATAAATCAAATTCCCAGCCATGCCACGGACATCGCAATACTTGTCCTTCCATCCCCCAGACATATTCACCAAATTCTGAGGGGACATAGGTGCCGCTTACATCACCTAAACAAACCGGTGCTTGATCGTGAATACAAGAATTTTTAATGGCACAAAATCGGCCGTCTACATTAAAAACGCCAATCGTTTGCTGTCCGACTTTTATTAGTTTTCTCTGGCCCGGCCGAATATCGGTTATTGGGCCCAAATCGTGCTCAGCCATAGGAAATTTTCGCACGGGCAACACAGTTTGATACAAAAATGTGATAGCCCCTATAACTTAAATAACGCTTCCGCATTTTCATGAAATATTTTGCGCCGATAGTCGCGCGGAAGCCGATTGATGACATGCATCGCATCAAAATCCCAATGGGGATAATCGCTGGCATACAGAAGCATGTCTTGGGCATCAATCATGTCGAATATCTGCCGGAGCCAATCGGGATTTGATGGTTCTTCAATCGGCTGTGTCGTGAAGTAACAGTGGTTTTTGATGTACGTGCTGGGGAGCTGACGCACCCATGGGGCATCTGCCCGTAACGATTTGTAGTTCTTATCCATGCGCCACATGAGCTGTGGCAACCAAGCGACGCCTCCTTCTATAAAAACCCATTTGAGCGTCGGGAATTTTTCGAACACCCCTTCAGCGATGATGCTGATCAGCTGTACTTGAAAAATAGTGGGCAACGCTGTGTGATATTCAAAGAAGGTGCGTGGATAGCCAACGGCCGTCACCGGATGGGCTATTCCTGTACCTGCGGCGGCCGGATGTATAGCAACCGGCAAATCGTGTCGGACGGCCGCTTCATAGATGGGGTAATAAAATTTTTGCCCGTAAGGTGATGTCGATGTAGCCCCCATGATGACCATTACCATGTCATCTCGGTCGCCAAGTCGGTCGATTTCGGCCGCGGCCGCTTGCGGGTCATTTGAGTTGACCGCAATTGCGCCCCGCAACTGTGAGTAAGGCTCCAGCCAATGTTCAATCGTAAAATCGTTAAATGCTGCGATTACCGCATTGGCATATTCATGATGAGGATGTGTGTTCCAGCCGTAAATCTCACCCGTTAAAATCGCTATATCAACTTTGTTGTCATCACAAAGTTGGCGCAACAGTAATTCGGGATCAGATCCAGGCGCAGCACCGTTTTCAGGATACGCATCTTTGCGCCGATGCCCAGCCGGGGACAGATAGCCGAGTCCACCCACCCGCGACCCAGCCTCCATGATGCGTGATCGCCAAGGTTGATTTAAATAAGGTTGTAAATCGGACCAATCTGCCACTGTGTGATGCACATCGCTATCAATAATACGGTAGCGACGTGCTGATTCTGTTTGGCGGATTGGCACTTCTTCTTCCTTTACTACATTCATCTTTCGGCCTATATTCGGCCGCCTGTTATGACCTTTTTATCAGTCTACAAGGGGCCTACACTGGAAAATCTTGCAACCGGAAATGAGCATGCATCGCGAATCGTGCAGCGACAACGTCGGCCGCACGCAACGCATCCACAATGCGCCGATGCTCAATCACGATCCGGTCTGGATTGCGTCGAATGGCAGATGGGTCTTCAGAGAGTGTTCGCCGAAACATGTCATAAACCAATGGCGCCATCTCTTCAATGACTTTGTTTTTGGTCGCTTTTAGCAACGCAAGGTGAAATTCAATATCTTCTTTGATTGTGCTTTTACCCGCACTATGCTTGTCTTCGTACACCTGAAGAATTTTCTCTAGATTGGTGATTTCACTTGGGGTGATACGACTAACGATCAAGCCAACCGCTCCGATTTCTAAAGCGGCGCGCGCTTCACGAACTTCTTTTGCTGTCGTATCAACTTGACTCACGGTAATCGGCATAGAGATATGGACCGCATGGCGATCAAATTTACTAACAAAGGTCCCTTTGCCAGCAAACTTTTCAACAACCCCTAGAGCCACAAGTGTGCTCAATGATTCACGAATGATATTACGGCTAACCGCAAGCATTTCGCTTAACTCACGCTCGCTGGGTAGCTGAGTGCCTTCGGCTAAATCTTCAGACAATATATAGCGTTTTAAGGTGTCTGCTGCCTGATGTGTTAAGGTGTCTTTGGATACAGCAGTTAACATAGGATTGCACTCCTATGTATTGAATGTGTTGAGGTGATGGTTTGGGATTTCATCTGATAATTATAGTGAGTCAGTTAAGCGTGCAATAACCGCTTACATAAGGGTTGCTGGGATATTATGTTTGCGAAGGTAGTTTCTGTTTGTCTGGAACCTTTGAGTGGTTCACTTGAAGTACCAGTATACCAAAAAGTATTTCATTCGCAACGCTTACATCAGCTAGATCAGGGTGATGGCTGAACAAGTTTAGATTCCGCCGATTGAACAGCTAAAGAGCTTTAACTCTGTTTCATCTGTGGAAGAGTTGCTGATTGCAGGAAATGTTCTAGCCCAAGGAAAAAGCCTATGATGGCTGATTAATTGCGTTGGATTTAACCCTGAACTAATCACCGATCCTTACCACTTTAATTCGATTGTTAAAATGATCACTGATCAATAAGACGTCATCATTTAAGAAAGCTAGCCCGTGTGGCTCATTGAGATGAGCCTTAGTTGCTATGACGCATTCTCCCTGATCTCCAAATTGCTCGCAACCGGCGACAGTCTCTAAACGGCCGTCGCTCGAAACTCGCCGCACACGGCCGTTGCGTGAGTCTGAAAAGTAAAGCTGGTCGCTGGCAGAAAGGATGACACCCCAAGGGGTATCGATGTTGGCATCGGTGGCAATTGTGCCGTCGGCCGAAAACCCGGCAGCTCCCGTCCCAACTACCGTTGAAATAACCCCTTTCTTGTCCACCTTGCGAATAACATGATGGGTACTGTCAGCAAAATAAAGCGCGCCTTGGCTGTCAAGACACAGCGCCGTGGGGCTCCCGATTTTTGCCTGCGTCGCCAGACTCCAATCGCCCGAATATCCAGATTGCCCTATCCCGGCAATGGTAGTGATGATCCCAGTTTGAGCATTGATGCGTCGAATACGGCCGACCCCATCCCCTACTAAAATATCATCGTTTGGCGCATGAATAATCGATAATACCGCCACAAAACTGGCGCTTACCGCTGGCCCATGATCCCCTTTATCCCAGCGGCCGTTGCTCCCGTCCCATGGTAACGTCGTGCCTGCAATCGTTTGAATCGTGCCATCTAACTCAACCCGTCGCAGTCGGCCGTTGCGACTGTCAGCGATCACGATGCGCCCTAACGAATCGGCCGAAACATCGTGCGGGTTTCCCAAATAGGCTTGAGTGGCCTGTTCATTGTCACCCCCATAAGCCCGCGCCCCATTTCCAGCTACTGTTTTAATGATGGCTGTTTTTGGATCGATGGCCCGAATACGCTGGTTCCAGACATCAGCGATAAAAATCATCCCATCTTTCCCAATCGATAGCCCGCCGGGGCCATTTAAAAAGCCCTCTATTGCCGGTTCGCCATCATGAACGCTTGTGCCTCCCAACACCGTTGTCACAATTCCGGTTTTCCCATCATAGCGCCTGATTCGGCCGGAACAATCTCCCCACAAAACCGTACCGTCTGGGTCAGCCCAAATCCCAGCCTCAACAGAATTGCAGTGTGTTTGTGATCCATGCAGTCCTTCCTCACCAAAGCCAGGAACCCCATTGCCGACAAGTGTTGTGACAATGCCGGTATTGGCGTCAACTTTGCGGACCCGAAAACCGTATTTCTCCCCTACATAAAGATTATCGTGGTTGTCTAAACAGATCGCGTCTGGCATCAAGATACTGGCATTGGTCGCCAAACCACCGTCTCCGTTTGAAGATTGTTGGCCATTCCCCAAAACAGTTGTGATGATGCCGGTTGCCATATCGATTTTGCGGATGCGGTGATTGGCATTATCACATACGTATAAGTCTCCTTTTGAATCAAAGGCGAGATGTTCAGGGTTGTGAAAAGCTGCGTCACGAGCGGGGCCGCCATCGCCGTGAAACCCCATCAGACTAAGATTGGAGCCGAAAATCGGCCGACTTTGCCCTTGACCGATTTCAGAGGGGTAGTCTCGGCCGTCTTGCCCTGCAAATAGCTCAATGATGCCGGTTTTGGCGTCGACCCGCCGTATGTTGTTCCCCCATTCGCTGGACAGATAGAGATTGCCCTCATCATCAATCGCAATTCCGCAAGTTGTGTCGAGCTCAGCGTCTAAGGCTGACCCACCATCGCCACCACGCCCTTTTCGGCCGCTTCCCGCAACACGGGTGATGATGCCTGTTTTGTGGTCGATACGCCGATAAGTGTAGTTGCCTAAATCTGATAGAAAAAGGTTGCCATGTTTATCTTGAGTGAGATCGTGCGGGCCAAAAAAACGAGCTTGTTTAGCAGGTCCATCATCACCAGAATTTCCAGGTACACCATCCCCGGCAAATGCGTGCAGCACCCCTTCTTGATCGATGCGCCACAGCCGATGGGCCTGATAATCGACGACGATCAAATCGCCGTCCGGCCGACGGACGACCCCTAACGGCCAACCGGCATCGGCCTCTTTGGCTGGCACACCGTCACGATAACCAGCACCAGCGATGGTGCTGATGACTCCTGCGGGTAAAGCTTCAAGATGATCTAGTAAATTCATTTCAGAAACCCCAATTATTTTGACTGCGCATGGACCACATTTTCAAGTGGCTCGCCGCGATAATAACGGCCGATATTGTCCGCAATAAACTCAAAACGATAGTTCATCGTTCCGTTTGTTGTCCCGGCGTTATGGGGTGTCATGATGATGTTAGGCAATTCATGAAACGGATAAGTTGCAGGGATGCAGACCTCATCTAACGCATTTGGATAAATGTACCAGACGTCGTTTGCAGCCCCAGCGATCACTTTGTCTCGCAACCCTTCATATAAACTCTGCTCATCAACAACTGGGCCACGAGCCACATTGACTAAATAGGCCGAATCCTTCATCATCTTGAGCTCTGCCTGACCGACAAATCCGGCCGTTTCGGCCGTATTCGGAATCGCCACAACGACAAAATCAGCCTGTGGCAAATAGTCGTGCATTTTTGTTAGGCTGTCGATTTGGTTGAGACCTAAGTGCTGACCACGTTCGGCCGATGGCGAACGTGTGAGTCCAGTCACCTGCATTCCATAGAATTCCCCCCAGCGAGCCACTTCCGCCCCGATATGACCCAGCCCCAAAACAAGCAGATTACATCCTCGCAACTCATTGCGAAACACGCCACCACTCCAGTTACCGGCTCGTAGCGCCGCATCTTGCTTAATCACTTCTCGTTTGAGCATCGCCATCGTCATAAAGCTATATTCTGCAACCGCCCATTCGTGCCCGTAAACGTTGCAAACAGCACAGCTTGATGGCAATCCAGCAAAATCAATCCCTTCTGTCCCTGCACCAACCCCTTGTACAAGCTTTAAAGGGGCATCTTTTTGGAGCCACTCACCCTTGACAAAAGAGCTAATCATGACATCTACGTCTCGAAGCTTATTTGAATAAGATTCATCGGTTTCTTTATTGAAAGATGTCAGCTCATGTGGGACTTGAATCAGTTTTCTGAACGTCTCAACGTACTTTTCTAAGACCAAAATACGGATCGGTTTCGTCATTTCAAACTCCTTTGATCAGGTGCTATGACCTTGTTTTTAAGAGGGCGTATCGGATGTGGGTAATAGACATTTCGGTACACCAAAAACTAAAGAGAATATCTCCATTGTTCAGCAGATTGGCGGTTGGGGCACCGTAGGCGATTGTGTCGTGAGAGCGTGGATAAGATTCTGGCGCGTCGATGCCCAATCGCTCCCGGCCGGTTGCGTCCCAAACAACAATTTGGTTGGCGATGTCCCACGTTAAGCCCCAATCGTCAGAGACACAAGCGAAAAAACCAGGAGATGTTTGTTCTCTTGAGGTATAGATGGCCACAAATCGGCCGTCGCCCAAATCAACCACTGCGTTGGTCTGCCCCAGAATATTGGTGGCCTCTGGAGTACTCCATTCACGGCTGTCGGCTGTTCCAAAACAGCGGTGAAGCGGAAGGTCGCCCATCGGGTCGCTCATTTCTGCGCTCCAAAAAAGGGCAAAGAGACGTTGATCAGTCAACGGTGTGATTCGGCCGTGCCAAAAACCTTTGCCCTCTGCCGAACCATTGGCAAAAGAAACCGGTGCATTCCATGTTTTCCCTTTGTCATCAGAAAAGAATCCCACCGTTCGAGGCTTATAAGGGCCAGGATCGTCAAACGCGTGCCACTGGTCATGGGCTAAAAACCAACGGCCATCTGGCAATTCAACAATGGCCGAACTTGGTGTAATGACCATATCAGCCGGTACACCGATTGTTTCAGGCGGTGACCAGGTTACCCCTTTATCGGCTGAGCGTTGCAAAATCAGCTCCAGCTCAGTTAGACCCCCCGTTTTCTCATTGAAAATCGGCCGATTTGGATCAGAACGATCAACCCGAAACGCTACAAAAACGAGCAACCCATCTCGCATATGAGATATGAACGGACTGTGATAAGAGTAGGGGCGGTCGTCCAAACTGCGATCAGTGATGAGGGTATGGTCACCCCAAGTTCGGCCGCCATCGTGCGAACGTGCCTGCCAAAAGCTGAGATCGGTGGCATACATCCCTTGGCCTCGGTTATAGGTACACAGGAGTTCATCTCCGTCCAAAGGGACGATATGGCTAAAAAGGGCGGTTACATGGGTATAACCTGGATCTGGGTTGAGATAAATCGGTCCGCTGCTTAGCAATTCAAGTTTACTCATCATTTCTCCTAAAAAAGTTGCTCCCCACTCTCTAAATATTTTTCACAAACAGATTCGTTAAGCGTCAGTCCCAAACCGGGTTCATCGTTCAAAACGATATGCCCATCTTCAAATAGAGGTAATCCACCTCGATCAGCAATCTGTCCGATCCATGGGGCATTGTGCCAATGGTATTCGAGCCCGATAAAGTTGGGGCTGGCGGCCGCCACATGGGCACAAGCGATGACGCCCAACGCACAGCTATTGTTGTGCAGCGCCATCGGCAAATAGTTAAGATCAGCGTAATCAGCGATTTTGCGCGTCTCAAACAATCCACCTGAAAAAAGAATGTCGGGATGGATCATGTCGCAAGCACCACGATCGATAAAAAGGCGAAATTGTTCGGCCACAAAGGTTTCGCCAAGGCAAATCGGGATCGGGCTTTTTTCTCGAATGGCCACGCAGGCATCAGGGTTGGTGACAGGCGTTGGGTCTTCAAACCATTTTAGATTTAGGTGAGCCAACGCTCGGGCCAAACGAATCGATGACGGGACATCATATTGCATGTGCCCATCAATGGAGATTTCCATATCTGGGCCAACGGCATTGCGCACGGCCGTCAAGCGTTCAACGATTTTGTTGATTTGGGGCAACGTTAAACTTTTGTTCCAAGGATCGTTGGGATAGTCAGTTGCGGCATAATCGATGTCAAACTTGATGTCGGTAAAACCTTGTTCCTGCGCATCGAGAGCAAGCTTGCGCCACGCCTCTAAATCATTGAGGTCGGCCGGACTGCTACGATCAAGATAAACGAGCAAACGATCTCGATACTTTCCGCCAAGCAGGTTGTAAACGGGGGTGTTGAGCGCCTTGCCGACCAGATCGCACAGAGCCATCTCAACCCCACTTACCGCCCAGACGACCGGTCCAAACGGAGTGGCACTGGCTGATTGACTCGGTTCATGCGGCGGAAGGCCTCCGTAAAGCATGGCTGTAACAAACGGCCGGATGGTAAAAGGATCTTTACCGATTAAATATTCCTTCATTTTGCCCATAATCAATTGGCGAACGCCTAAGGTTTGATTTTGGAAATGGGCCGCTTCACCCAAGCCGTACAGCCCTGAGTCGGTGTCGATCCGCACCAGTAAAATATGCCAATCCCGTCCTTGCCCGCCGATGCCATGTGCATCTGGGCCAACCATCGCCATGGTGCGTACATTAGTTATTTTCATCAGCTTGTCCATTTATATTTGCCGGTTCGATGCGTTCGAGCAAGAAGAAGACCGGCCGGAACCCGTCCGTACAATTGGTTACAAAAACCCCTGGTTTAACCCCCAACATATTGCCACCACGGGCTAGCACCATCACATATTTCTGAATGTCGGTCCAAGCCCAATCACTAAACCCTTCAGGCATATGGCCGTCTGAAATAAAGCTGTGCCCCACAGGGAAACTGTGACAACATCCCTCCGGTTTCCATGCAACCCCTTCAGTGTAGGCGTCAGCAAAATCTTGATTAAACGTTTTCTTTAACACGGTAATGCGCACTTGATAAGGGGTTAACATTTTGCTCTTCTCCTTTTCCTTTCCTTTCTTTTCAGCCTGCTCAGTTATCCGTAATCGATTTTCAAGGTGTAGCGTGGGTCTTCATGTAAGGCCCAATAGCCATCTTGAAATTTCTGCGTCATTGGCCCTATCATGCCCGAACCGATCAATTGATCATCGATTTTTGTGATCGGCATAATGCCTCCGGCCGTGCTTGTGATAAATACCTCGTCAGCATTGCGAATCTCATCAGCCGACAAGTCACCTTCTACAATTTTGGTACCAAAATCGGCCGCCAAACCGATTGTCGTTTGTCTTGTAATTCCTTGTAGAATGCCTGTAGCTGGGGTTGTGATTATTTCCCCTTTGACCGAGAAGATATTAAAGCCTGGCCCCTCTTTCAAATACCCGTATTGGTCAACAAGTGCGGCCGTTTCACCCCCTCGATCATATGCTTCAAACTGCCCCATCACCAAGTCGAGCCAATGATAGTTTTTTACGGTAGGATCAATTGACTCGGGAGCGATACGTTGCTGTTTACTGATGATCATGTGCAGCCCAGTTTCCGGTTTAGTCACCCAAATAAACGGAACCGCAAAAGCATAAAATCGATTGGCGCATGTTCTGGGATCTCGTGATCCGGGTGCTGGTAGCCCTCGGGTCACAATCATTTCGACGTAGGCATCACGCAGGCCGGTTTTCTTCACACAATCGGTCAAAATCGCAGATAATTCTTGGCGGTTGTAGGGAATTGACATCCGTAATACTTCCATCCCAGCAAAGAAACGATCAAAATGATCGTCAAGCCGAAAAAAGCGTCCCTTCCAAACATGCGAAACATCATAAGTCGCATCTGAATGGAGAAAGCCCCAATCAAGGAGCGAGATTTTCGCCTCTGTAATTGGAACGAATTTTTCGTCAATAAAGGCTGTTCCCCTGGAATAATCAGGCATGTTTTCTTTTCCTTAAAGAGTGCTTGATAAATAGCATTAGTATAGATTTTTCCCAGACGGACATATTGTCGTAAGGGCGGAAGGGGTCGGGAAATACCCTCTCTCTTCGGAGCCAAGATGGTTCCGACCCCTTCCGCACCTACTAAATTTCAGGTCAACCCCAACGAGATGGGCTTAAACCGGCCGCACCATCTGCCATCACGGCCGGTTTATTGGCGACATTAAAATCAGCTTTGCGAATGTTTCGGTCGATAAAGTACGGCCGGATGTTATCTGGTAAGGTGGCGATTTTAGCCTCGTCCCACTGAGCCACTTTTGGCAAGATGGGCCCCCCCCAAGCTGGTCGGTAAGCGATGGCCAGCATGCGCCGATCATAACCGCCTACATTTGGGAAATTTCCGTGGAAGACTTTGTGATTGAGCAAAAGGGCTGATCCGGCCGAAGCGGTCACCATCACCTCTTCAGGGTGGCTGGCATAGCGTTTATATGGATTCGCATCAGCGTTTAGCGAAAGATGAGAGCGGGGAACCACTTTGAATGGAGAGACTTCAGGGGTTAGGTCATCTAAATAGTAGAGGACTCGAATGATGATTGGGCAACTGCCTTCATAGCCAAATATCTCTGAACCATACGGCTGGCCGTCGGTGTGTAAACTTATCCCAGGATGGCCAGGTTCTGAGACCGCATAGGCATAGGTCATGAAGACAAGTTCATCGTTCAAAAGCTCTTTAACAAAATTTATTACGGGTGGATGATCGATTAATTGAGTAGCGGCACCCCCGCTAAACTGCATATTGCCACGGGTGCGCTGATGCACGCTGTAATCCATTGGGGTCGTTTCTAAATCGGCCGTTTCAGCCCTTAGCTGTGTCAGCAGTTCGGCCGGTAGAACATCTGGCAAAACCAGATACCCATCCACTTCTAAACTGCGGATCTGCTCCCCACGTGTCAATTTTGACCAATCTTGATTGTCAATTTGTTTGTTATCCATTTGTTGAAACCTTCGGTTTTTTAGCCGTCAGCTATCAGCTATTAGCCAAAAGCTGGGAACTGACGGCTGTTAGCTTAAGTAAGGGGGAACAGTTGCTTGGCGTTGTTGTAAAAGATGTCTTCAATTTGACTGTCTTTTAATTTGAGCCGTTGACACGCTAGACGAATGCTCCGAATCGACTCTAAGCCAACCAAGACCGGTTTCAGGGTCGTATGTTTTTCGCCTAAATCCATATCGTTCGCATAAAACCAGTGGAACGAGTCGCCAATAGCGATACACCGGCCGCGAATGTGGCTGACATGAAAATCGGTTCCATACATCAATTTGTGATGCCCCATCGTTTCAATAATCGCTTCAAATGCTCCTGCTTCGGTCACGGCAGAACTATCAAACCAGACGTTTTCTAACCCTTTTAGGCTGTGAATCCCTTCGATCGTATGCCACGGGTTAAAGCCACGGGCGGCATGGGCCAAAATCAACTGCATCTTGGGATAGGTTTCGCAGTAGCGTCGGATCGTCGCTTGATTAATCGGGTCAGCCAATGCCCGATCTCGCACCATGTGGAGCGTAATCGTTAAACCTAGCTCATGGGCTACCTGAATGTGCTTCTCTGGCAAGTAGGCTTCGATGGGTGCATCCCATGTGGGGCCATCCATGACCGCCATCGTGTGATAGCACTTTAAGCCGACCATGCCTAAGCGTTTGACTTCACTTGCCACATATTCAGCCGTCATATCGGGTGAGATCAGCATTTGGCCAAAACAATTTTCGCCGAGGGGCCCGCTGACTTCGGCCGCAATATATTCGTTATTGCCAACGCGATCTCCGTTCATAGCCAGGCCAAAAAACAGCCCCCCTTTGGTACGCCCTTTTGGATGAATCCATTCGCTGTAATCATAAAATTCTGCCAACCCTTGCGGATTGGGGGTGTCGGCAAAGCCAGCCAAGTCTCCTTTCGGAAAATGGCTGTGCAAAAACAAGTGGGCGTGTGAATCAAAAATTTTGTCAGGTAAAAACGGCTCCACCTCACGCTCCACCATCAGTCGATCTTCGTCTGTAAATTTCCAGCTAACCATTGTTTTTCCTTTTATCCTTTTTTAAATTATTCAACAGGTACTAAAAATTCGCCGTAGGGGTCGGCGCCGCCGGAGCGGATGTTTGATCGTAGAACGACACTCTAGACCGGCGGCGTCGGCCCCTACGCAAGGTGCTGAACAATTACCTTTTTTTATTAATCCCGCCAATCAAAAATGACACCCAACATCGATTTTTCTCGATGATAGGCCATCTCATACGCTTTCACGATCTCAGAATAATGGAAGCGATGTGTAACCAATCGTTTGGGTTCAAGTTTGCCGTCAGCCATCAGCGACAACACGTGAGCGGCCGCACGGTCGGCCGTAAATCGATTTTGCATATCGTGCGGTGTGCTGCCTGCATCAGGGAATAGATATCCGGCTGGTCCTGAAACGGCATGTAGTGAAATCCCTTTGATATAAAAAGCGTCCATCGCCAACGGATTAAAGTCGAGCGGTGCTTCGCCCCGGCCGGTTAGGGCCACGATAGACACCCGGCCGTGCGGCCGGACAATATCAAGGGCTGTGCGAAAAGCGGGCCATGGATTGGCGGTTAAAATCACTAAATCGATGCCGTGTCCATCGGTAAACTCATCAAGCTTCGCTTTTAAATCGGGATCACCCGAAAGCATCCCCGCGTGAGCACCCATCTTTTCAGCCATTTCGAGCCGAACAGGGCTGTTGGCTATAGCAACGACCCGGCCGCCAAATAGCGGACCCAATGCAATTGCTCCTAGCCCCAAAACACCAACTCCCACTACTGCAACATTTTCACCTGGCTGAAAAAAAGCTTTGCGATAACAGTGGGAGCTTAAGGCGTACAAATGGGCGTAGACTGCGTCTTCGTAATCAACCCCTTTTGGCACTTTGACCAGGCTGGCCGATTCTTTGGTGATGTATTCTGACTGATGGGGCTGACGGGTGACAACTACGTCTCCGACTTTGACACGGCTCACTCCACTGCCAATCCCTCGCACAATACCTAGATTGCTATCACCAACCCAGCGGGGATAACCAGGCGCACCAGGAACATCTTCCGCCCCTTCATAGTTGCCACGGTCAGTCCCGATTTTAAAGGCGCTAATTTGGGTTTCAATCCAAATGTCATCGGCCGCCAGCGAGCCAGTATCCAGCTCTTGATCTTCGATACGCAGGTCACGTGGCCCATAAAGGATGGGAATTTTCATGGCTACTCCTATTTTTAATGGTCAACTTCAAAGAATTAAGTGATCAGTTAGAGCGTGCCTAAGTTGAGGAATTAACCCAACTGGTTCACTTGAAGTACCAGTATGCCACCCAGTATGCCACACTGAAGGGAAGCCGTCAAAATAGGGTTACTTGAGAGATTCATGCAGACGTTAAGATAGATAAGGCCAACCCCGAAAAATAATTATCTAGCAAACTAGGTCAGGGGTTGGCTGTGAGGCGATTTTGTTGATGCAATTGCATGTTTTATTCTCGGAAATCGCCTCACTAGAACGAGGATAAGCCCAACGCAAATTCCGGTTTTAGGCGTTATGTTTGGAGAGAAGCATATGGCTGGAAATTATCACGAGAAGGGATTAGTCTAATGTGTGATCAAGGTCAAGCTGCCTTGTCACGATGAGAAGCCGAGAAGGCTAGGAGGTTGCCAGCCCCCATATTTTGATTCTAAATATTCAAGTACCCCCAGCACAACATCCTCGCGCCATGCGTTCGCAGCAACCTGGATACCCAACGGTAGCCCCTCCGTTGACGTGCCGGTGCGGACTGTGCCACACGGCCAGCCGGTTAGATTAAATGGCACTACATAGCTGAACATAGGGTCAAAACCAGCATAAGCAGGATCAAGCATCGTTTCCCCATGTGCCACGGCCGCTACCGGTGCTACAGGGCAGATAATCACATCATAATCAGCCATGAAGACCGACATTCGTTGCCGGAATTGATCAAGTTTATAGAGCCAGCCGCCAAATTCACCAGCCGTGAGTTGATGTTGCTGTTGGGCCGCTTGCGCCCGTTTTGTGTATCGATGCGCTTCAGCGGTGCCCCAACTTTTGAGTAGTTCTCCAAGTCCAACACCGCCATCGGCCGAGAGCAAGTGAACGTAAATCTCGTGTGCCTCATGAATCATGGATGGGCGGATGTGTGAAACAGTTGCCCCCGCCTGCGCCAGCGTATCTGCGCACTGAGCCACCATACCCCCGATTTCTGAAGTAGGGGAGACGACCCCATTATCTGCAAAGAAAGCGACACGTAGGCTCGCTAAATCGACATTTCCAAGTTGAGGAAAGGCGACAGGAACGCTGGACGGATCGCGCGGATCGGGGCCACAGATGAGAGGGAGGGCGAGTGACAGATCGGCCGCTGAACGGGCCATGAGGCTCATTTGCCAGAAGGGATTGATAAAGCCCCCAGGTGGCGGCATATGGCCGATTTTGGCCGTGCGCCCTGTCGTCGGTTTGATACCGGCGATCCCGCAGCAATGGGACGGCCAGCGAACACTGCCGCCACCGTCTGTCGCCAGGCCAAGGGGTGAGCCACCTGCTGCAATGAGAGCCGCCTCACCCCCGCTGCTACCCCCGCAAGTACGGGAAAGATCGTATGGATTATTGGTCCGGCCGTAAAGCAGGTTGTCCGTTTCATAGCCTAGTCCAACTTCAGGCAGATTGGTTTTGCCGAGTAAAATACCGCCAGCGGCCCGGATGCGCGCAACAACAATTGCATCTTCTGCGGGTATATTCTGCGCAAGCCCCGTGCTACCACAGCCGCAAACGACACCTTGGGTCTCGATATTGTCTTTGACAGTAAAGGGGACACCGTGTAGCGGTCCAACCTTTTTCCCTTTGGCTATGTCCGCATCGGCCGCATCTGCTTGGGCCAGCGCTTTGACAGCGGCCGATTGGACCAAGGCATTAATGGCGGGGTTGACAGCGTTGATTTGACCTATGTGTGCTTGTACAACTTCTCTAGCCGAGACGGTTTTATCTTGAATGGCAGCGGCCAATGTACGAGCGGAAGCGAATGTAAGTTGTTCCATTGGATTGTTATACCTCTTCAATAGGATTATCTTTA
>JBLIMP010000002.1:0-50170 GCA_047638855.1 Cellvibrionaceae bacterium
TAAGCCTCTAAACTTGAGCGTGCATCAAACAGGGTGTATTCATAGGGTGGATTGAATACTTCAATCGCATTTTTCTCAACGCCATAAGCACCATTTACAAACAAATTACCGCTTGCTCTTACATCTCCCAGTTCTTCGTAATGAGGTGCAAACACCTTGGTTAAGGGTTGTGCAACAACACCTCCTTCATGGTGTTCATCCCCAATGACATATGCAATCGCGATATTATTTTCAATCAGATATTGGCTATCGGTACCTGCATATGATCCACCCCCATGTCCTTGGGCATCTCCCCATTTTTCAAGCAGATTATTATAAAAATGCACAAAGCCACGTCTAGCCAATGGCAAGCGTTGGGTCGTCTTCAAAAAATAGTTTTGATCTAATGTAACATAGTATCTTCCCCCCTCCTTCCTTGAGCTATTGCTGTCAATCAAGATTGTTTTATTGTGACTTGAGAACGTTGACAATTTAATGGTTCCAAACACCTTATGACCTTGATTCCAAATGACATCAATCAGTCCATCACTAGCATGGTTAAATGAACATTTAAATATGAAAAACCGTTGTCCATTTTCAGGGGCATTACGGAAAGTAATCGCATCTGTAGTGGGTAAGTTTAAATTGTCTTTAAAACTAAGAAACCCTAAAACGTAATTATCACCTTCGAATTTGATTGCGCCCCCAGTGATAGTAATGTCTATATTACGACCATCAATCGTGATATTATTTTCTTCTGTAACAATATCTTCGTTTAAAAAAATCTCTCTTCCATCAAGAGCTTGATCAAAAACGATATATCTATTCCCGGCTGTTAAAGCATGCCGCAATGTACCATCCCCTTCATTTGCGGCCGAAGTCACTGTGTATACTAACTGGCCTTCACCACCAGTCGTATTTGCCAGCTTTGCAAACCCATTCATATGACTCAAAAGAGAGCCTGTTTCAAGATCGGTGTCAAATTGTTGACCCGAGTTGGAAGGTGGTGGCTCTAGGTCAGGAGATGGTGGTTCTAAGTCAGTAGACAATGGCTCCAAGCCAGAAGATGGTGACTCCAGATCGAAAGGTTGATAGAAAGCAAAGAAAACTAGCCCAACAACAAGACAAAATATTAACCACCTAGCATGTACCTTAGAGACATTCTTTTCATTAAAAAACATGAATTTTTTGATTTACACCAGTAGGGCAAATACCGGTTTTGTGCCTAAATCGCTTCGCGATAGATATATTGACCTTTGGTTAAACTATAAACTATTGTGCATGATTTTTACTTTCTTGCCGATTAATATATGCCCCGTACATAACCGCCAACAGTATCGCAAATGCAAACCATTGGATTGCATAGCTTAGATGGCTTCCCTCGTCAATTGTCAGATCAGCTATAGGCAAATAAGGCAAAGTTAGATCAAGAACCTCGTCAGTTTCCGGCAGCAAATAGATGGGCAAAACCGGATAAGGCAAATTCTCAGCTGCGGCTCCTACATCGATACGAAAAATTCTGTTTCCGTCGACCTGTGTTTTTCGGTCACCGCTTAATATTTCACTTCTCTGAATACGGCCGACTATTTGGATAGTTCCTGGTTCATCATATTTTGCGAAATCACTTTCGGCATCAGGAATCCAGCCACGATTGACCAACACAGCCAGCTCAGAGCCATCTAGGAGAAGCGGCGTTAGTAAATAGCGACCCGGTTCGCTTTCAAATATTTGGGATTCAATGAGAAATTGATTATCAAAATCGTACTCACCTACGGCCAAAACAGCACGGTTTGCCATTTCTTCTAACAACAAGCCCGATAAATCGCCATTCAAAATCAAAGCATCAGCATTCATTTCGGCCGCTTTTGCCACATTTAGCCCGCGACGCCATTCCAAGCGGTCGAGTTGCCAAAAGCCTAAACGTACGAGAAAAGCCATCCCTAAAATGACAACGAGAGTAACCCAACGCCAGCGGGGTGAGAAAAAATATACGATGCTCATTGTACCTCCTGCTTTTTGTCTAGATAGATTTGCCAAACAAACCAAGCAATCGCCACAGCTAAAACCGCAAATCCAGAATAACGTAGCCAATTAATTTCTATAGTACCTTGAGCCACTTCAAAACTGAAGCCTGCTTCCCCCATCTTCCCATCAGCTTCAACAGATACGATGCCAGTGTAACTACCCGGATCATCTAAGATAAAGTAGGTTTCATAGAAAAGTTTATTTGTCGCTCGCTCGTGATCCGGTTTGATCACAAATGGCTCGCCGCCTTCGTCGGCCTGAACGACGAGTTCGATATTAGCATCAAGAACAGGTGTATTTGCTCGTACAAAGCTGTTTTCATCCGCAATTGAGGACTCTGCCACGAAGACAATGAAGTTTTGTTCACCTGTAACAAGCGGAACAGGTAGGCTCCATACAGATAGGCGAAAGTCTCCTGCTTCAATATCTACGAGACGTGGCTCGCCACCGTTATGTCCAAAAACCTGACCGGATGGGGCGACAAGCATCAGTCCGATAATCAGTAAAAAGATTCCGCCTAATTTTGAAGAAGTACGTTTCATATCACAATCACTAGCAACTCACTTGGTATTGTTCTCCCGCATCCATTTTTCTTTTTCCCGCTTTGATTGTTTTTCTTGATCTTGCAACCAGCGGCCGATGAGCACCAAAGCGCCGATAAAAAACATCATACTTCCGGGCACCCACATAATGATGCCGCCGATGATTTGATCATCTAGAACAGGCAAGAAAAAAGGAGCGGGAGCGGGAGGAGCGGTCAGATAATAGGTGTAGAGGATATTCCCTGCAAAGGCGATAGAAACACCTGGAACAAAAGTTGAGGGAACACCGCCAAATAGATAGACAATTCGTTTCGGCCGGGACATGATCGGCCGAATCCTTGGCCCAGCCCCGGTTACATGCCACCAATAAATGACAGATGAGTAAAAAAAAGCGATATGCTCCAAATCATGAATCAGCGGGTTGGTAAGGGCCAAGTTATATAAATAGGGATCATGCCATCCCCACAGCAAAACAACCATCACGACAAAACTAACCCCAGGGCTGGTCGCATTTTTCAGTGGCTCACGCCAACGAGAGTCCTTATGCAGGATTTTTGATAATCCCCGGCCGACCGCTTTCCGCACCCCACGCGGCAAACCCCACAGCGTAATCGGCATAGGGTCCGCTAGCATGATCAGTGGGCCAGCTATCGCCGTTAACATCAAGTGTTGAATCATGTGAAAGTAGAAAAGCGAGGCTCCCAAGATGTCTATAAACGATAGCAATGCCAATAGAAGCGTCACAATCGCAACCAAGTAGGCAACCAACTTCCAAATTGGCACTAAGTTTTGATTCTTAGACCGTTTACGCAAGCGCATCCAGCCAATGCTATACAGCACCGCTAGGGCAACAAGCACAAAAATAAAAACAGGCCGCCACTCATAAGAAAGTAACAGCCTGCGAGTAATTTCGTTCATGGATAGATATTGGTGGGTAGATATTAAATGTTAGTAGGTAACAAATTCCACCTCTAGCATCTAATATTCAACATCTAATATCTTGTGAAATTAGTGAATTGGAATATGAATAGCATATCCAATTAGATAAATAGCTGGGTAGAAGAAAATCCAGACAAGGTCAACATAATGCCAGTAAATGGCACAAGCTTCTACACCCCAGTGATCTTCACGACTGTAATGGCCTAAGTTTCCGTTGCGAAGCACGATGAGTACAAAAATCAAGCCAGTAATAACATGAATGGCATGCATTCCGGTCATGGCAAAGAAAATTGCGCCAAATGCGCCACTTGTTGGCAAAATGTGTGTTTCGCCACCCAAACCCCACTCGATGAAAATAACACCCAATAAGAAGATCAATCCCATAACAAATGTAATCACAAGTGATACGTTAAAGGTGCCCCGATCTTCATTGGCGGCCGCTACTTCAGCCCGGTTCATGAAAAATGACGAGATGAGCAGAACGCAGGTAAAAATCAACGCAGGCAACTGTGGCAGGTCAGGGCGCAAAGCACCTTGAACTGGGTCACGCCAGAGGTAAAAACGGCCGGCTAACAGTGCCATGAAAAGAAAAACTTCTGAAAAACAGAAAAGCCATAAACCAAAACGGTTCATAACAATCTGTTCTTGGCGAGTTGGCTCCATTGGATTATGGAGCTCTCCATGATGGTCGTCGTGTTCGTGTGAAATTGCACTCATTAGTGGTGATCTCCCCCGCGCCATAATTTTGTAATGCCCATAAAGACATTCATGACGATAGCGGCCTTTGCGACAGCCATTAGGATAAGCAATACGGCCGAAGGGTTAGGCAGAGTTCCGAGTACGTATTCGATACCGGTTAGCACAGCTAATGCGATAAACGCATAAAACCCTTTCTGGTAAACAGTTTTGTCAACCGCTGGATGTTTGGCTTCAGAATTTGAATGGTCTGACATAATTTATTTCCATGTCAGGTATAGTCACATCGAGCGAGCTATACCTGGTTAGATTTGCGATTAATCTCCGGCCGGGGCTGGAACAAGTGCATACACTGACCCTTCCAAACCGTAATCATACGGTTCGCCAACAATTTCGATTGGAGCCAAGTAGTTAAATTCTGGTAGCGGTGACGGGGCCAAGAATTCTGGAGAACGTGATTCCCAAGGATTTTCAGGAGCCAGTTCAGTTTTATATGCACTAGAGATCAAGTTGTAGATCATAATCAAAACTGACCAACCAATCGCCAAAGTAGCAACGGTGATAAGCGCATGTTCAACCTGAATCCCAAGGTCAGGGCCATAGTCCATGATACGCCGACGCATCCCCAAAACACCGACTCGCATTTGAAGCAGAGACATGACCCAGAAACCAGGAACCATAATCCAGAAGTGAATCTTACCCAAAAGCTCGTCGTACATCTTGCCGGTAATTTTTGGATACCAGTAATAGATAGCCGCGAAGAATGGGAAGACAAAGCCACCAAAAATCGTTGCGTGGAAATGGCCAACAACAAAATAGGTGTCATGTAAATGCATGTCGGTTGCAATGGTTCCCAAAATTGGACCGGACAACCCACCTAGTAAAAATACGGAGATGGCCCCAAGCACAAACAACATCGGGGTAGGGAATCGAAGCTTTCCTTCCCACAAGGTGGCCAACCAGCTAAAGAATTTAACTCCGGTAGGTACAGCTACCAAAAGGGTTGAAAGCATAAATGGAATCTTCCAAATCGGCGGCATTGATGAGGTCAGCATGTGATGGGCCCAGACGAGCATACCAACTAGAGCGATACCCACTGATGATAGAGCGATCCATTTGTAACCAAAGAGTGGTTTACGTGCGAATACAGGCAAAAGCTCAGAGATGATGCCTAGTCCAGGGAGAATCCAAACATAAACGGCCGGATGCGAGTAGAACCAGAAGATATGTTGAAAAAGAATCGGGTCACCGGCCGGAACACCAGCAGCCAAAAGTTCTGGGGTGAGTATCGGGCTGAAAAAGTTCATTCCCAATGTCCGTTGAGCCACAACCATCGTCAATGCTACCCCAACTGTTTGAGTTGTGGTTGCCTGAAGAATTGAAGCTGAAACAGCCGCCCATACGAAGATCGGCATCCTGAAGTAGCTCATCCCTTTCGCCCGCATGTATACGGCGGTACACACCATATTCAAACCAGAGGCGATTGAGGAAAAACCGTTCATGTAGAAGCCCAAAAGGAACAACTGAACGCCGATCATTTTAGTGGTAGTCGAGTGTGTTGGATAACCAACCCAGCCTGTGTCCCAACCACCAAAAAAGATACCCGCGATCAAGATAACGGCTGAAGGCACACCGACCCAATAACTAAATGCATTGAGGCGTGGAAAAGACATATCAGACGCACCAATGAGAACAGGTCCCAAATAGTTGGTCATCGCACCGACACCTGCAAAGATGGCGGCGATCATAATAATGCCATGTGCGCTAAATAATGTGTTGTACTGATCACCTTCTAAAAACTGTATTCCCGGCATCGCCAATTCCAAACGGAATAAAATCGCCAGGCTACCACCCACTAATAAGATAAAAATACTGTTGAGGCCGTACTGAATTCCGATCACTTTATGGTTAACATCAACATTGAAGTAACGGGTCCAAGCTGGACGGCCTTGTGAGCCATGCTTCAAATGTGGCTTTTGTCCAGCCGCCATTTTCATCCAGTCGGTAACAACCCCACAAGCGATCAAGAATCCAAATACGCTGAGAATACTGGCAAGAACCATTGCAGGTTCGTCCCATGGTGCTTGAAATGCGGACAACTCACGGCCGGGGACAGTCCAACCTGGAACTGACAAACGGTACATACGGATCAAACTATAGCTGATTACTGCGGTCAAGAATTGACCTAAAAGCCCTCTTGAAAGCGCCGATGTCCCAAAGTAATAAAGAAATGAAAGAAATTTTTTCATAAGTGTTTCTCCAATCTAGCTAGGCCGTAATTAGATAACGGCTAGGAAGATCAGACCTATCCTTCCTCTTCAACGGCTGGGGCCGCGAATTCATCAGGAGGTGGGGTATAGCCATTTTCAATCGTAAAATTGCTAAGTTCGTCTAAGTAGTACTCAAAATCCCCGGCTTGTGTATTGCCAACCGCAGGGTCAGGAGGTAACAGATATTCCCCATCAAGCCACGCTTGATAGTTAGTTGGGTTCAAGACAAATACGTTTGCTAACATAGCATAATGGCTAGTGCCACAAATCTCAGCACAGCGAACTCGATAGACCCCCTGCTTAACCGGGGTAAAACGTATTTCTTGAGGTTCAAAATGAAATTCCTCAGGAGAATAATCTGCGCTGTTGGTAAAATCTAATTTTGGATTATTGACGTCGAATGGAAAAACATCTTGCTTCACACGAAACTTTGGAACCCAAAATGCATGAATAATGTCTCTCGATTGCATTTTCAAAACAATAGGGACGCCCTCTTGCAAAACAAGAGATGTTGAATTGACATAGTCATGATCAGGGTAAACGAAATTCCAATCCCATTTTTGAGCTTGCGTCCAAATTTCAACCTCATTGGAAGAGCTAGCAATGACTTGGTTATAAGACCTCAATCCCCAGACACCAAAAAAGATCACAAATATCATGGGTAAAACAGTCCAAGCAATCTCAAGTGTTGTATTTTCATGAATGTGAGGGGCATCCGTCTCATCCCCCTCTTGCTGTCTAAAAACAACAATCGAGTAGACCATGGGAACTACTACGATAGCGAACAAGAATGCGATCAAGATGAAATGACCATCAAATAAAGCATCGATGATCTCTGCTTGGGCACTAGCGGCTTCTGGCAATTCAAAGAAAAATGCAGATAACGTATAGTAAGTAATTACGGTTACTATAACGATCAGAATACCGATAATGGAAAAATGTTTGGCGTTTTTACTCATAAAAAGCTCGTTTCCGTTTGTAGAATTTGATCCAATATCACAGGCTAATCCTATAAAAATCAGTCTTTTTTCAGGGAAGCATTTTATCACAGCCCCCAAAGGTGAAACAATGGAAAGGTGTAATGATTGTGTAATCTGAGGGTGTAAGAAAGAGGGTTTTGAGAGGGGGTTGGCGGTTCTTAAAAGCCAATATTTGCGATTGACATAAAGCGACATTCGCATTGACATCGGCCGGTTCTCTGGTCAAAATGGAGCATATGGCAGACGAAATAATTATCTCCCCAAATATTATCATTCCACGTTCAGACCTAAGCTTTCGTTTTGCACGCTCGGGTGGCCCTGGTGGGCAGCACGTAAACACGGCCGACACCAAAGCGATATTGAATTACGATATCGCCAGGTCAGCCGTGCTGCAAAACGCTTTGTCCGAAGCCAAGTTCGGCCGTGTGTTGACTCGATTAGAAAATCGCTTAGATAAGGATGGTATGCTCCAGATCACCTGCCAAGAAACACGGAGCCAACTCTCAAACAAAGAAATCGCAATAGAGCGATTTACAGCAATTTTGAAAGGGGCTTTAATTGAACCCAAAAAGAGGAGAGCGACTAGGCCCAGTCGAGCCGCCAAAGAAAAGCGGCTCGTTAAAAAGAAAATGAGAGGACGGACAAAAAAAGGACGTAGTGGGAACTGGGACTAGTTAGAAGTGCGTCGAGGCGCACCGGAGTATTTGATACCGGAAAGCTCAGACAAGTCACGATTCCATGTGGCGATGTCATCGACATTAAACTTGGCAAGCTCATCGTGTCCACAGGCTCGGGCCATTACTTTCATCAGATCAGTTGATGCACCAAAGAAGCGGGCCAGCCGCTCGGCCGCCACTTGTACATTCAGGCGAGCACGTAATTCCGGCCGTTGCGTCGCAATCCCGGCCGGACAGTTATTGGTATTGCAAATACGTGCCCCCACACAGCCAATCGCCTGCATCGGAGCATTTGAGAGTGCGATCCCATCTGCCCCTAAGCACATCGCCTTCACAAAGTCGGCCGGTGATCTCAAGCCACCCGTAGCGATTAAAGTAATCTCCCCCGAAAGCCCTTTTTGATCTAAAAAGTGTCTAGCCCGTGAAAGGGCCGGAATCGTCGGCACGCTAATGTGATCTCGGAACAACGATGGAGCCGCACCCGTTCCACCACCACGGCCGTCTAAAATAATGTAATCTGCGCTCGCATCAATGGCGAACTGCATATCCTGTTCGATGTGGTTTGCACTCAGCTTGAATCCAATCGGGATGCCACCTGTTATCTCACGAACACGATCGGCAAATCGGCAGAAGTCTTCAGGCGTAGTCAAATCACGAAACGTGGGCGGAGAGATCGCAGGTTCCCCTTCAGGAATACCCCGTACCTTCGAGATTTTTCCACGGTTTTTATTTCCAGGCAGATGACCGCCCGTTCCCGTTTTCGCCCCTTGGCCTCCTTTGAAATGGAACGCCTGTACTCGGGTCAACAATGCCTCGTCATACCCAAACATGGCACTCGCCAATTCATAGAAATAACGGCCGTTCTCCTGCTGTTCTTCCGGTAACATTCCTCCTTCACCGGAGCAAATCCCAGTGCCTGCTAATTCTGCACCCCGTGCCAACGAGACTTTCGCCTCTTCAGATAAGGCGCCAAAGCTCATGTCTGAAACAAAGAGCGGAATATCGAGCTTTAGCGGCTTTTTCGCCCGTGGTCCGATGACCAGTCCCGTACTAACAGGGTCATCGTCCATAAGTGGTTTGGTCGCCATCTGGGCCACCATAATTTGAATATCGTCCCATTTTGGCAATAGATCACGGGGAACCCCCATGGCGGTCATGGGGCCGTGGTGGCCCAGCTTGCTCAGCCCCTCACGGGCCAACTGGTGGATAAATGCAACATGTGGCTCTTCTGGCGTGGGAACCGGCTCCGGCTGTTTGCCTACGTTAGCATTCGCCTGAACCCTTGGCCCAGGTTTACCGACATCCTCGGCCGAAAATTGTTTGTGGGTCCCATCGCAAAAAGGTGGATTGCCCGTATGTTTGCAGGCGCAGAGGTAAGCGGTGGACGATTCTTCTGCGACAAACTGCTTGGGTGTGAAACCGGTACCAGCATGGGATCCGTCACAAAAAGGTTGTGATTTTGAACGGCCGCAGGCGCAGAAGTAGTATTCTTTGTCTTTTTCCAAATCAACCGGAATAGGAGAATTTCCAGAGACGATGGGTAGTAATTCTTGTTGGTCTTGAGTCATAAAATTTAATTTACTTTGATGTTACATATACGAACCAAACAATCCGCTCTAAATGGCAGGAGTTACGCACTTTTCTAGGCTCAAGGTGCTTCGTGTTTTAGGTTGAAGCGGTAGTTAAAAACCGGGATTACTGACTCTCGATAAACGAAGGGAGATAAAAGGAGAGATAGTTAAGTGGTTGATCACCGGCTGTAAATGTCGGTGCCGTTGCGTTTGGCGTGGCAAGGGCAACATCGTACAGGCCAAGCGGCGTAGGTAAAATCGACCCATTCGCAATGCCACTACCATTGACAACATAAAGAAAGAGGTCTTCACCTTCACGGGGCAGCTCGAACGTTGATCGGCCGCCTGCGGGAATAATCGTGCTGGTTAGTCGGCCGTTGACGTGTGAATCAGTCGCACCCTTTCCTTTATCATCTCCGATAATGTCCCGCACAACCCCATCGCCTATGGTGCGAGGCGGCATCTTCTCAAGTGGGACTTGCTCGTAATTAGGCTCTAATCCCCTGTACTGTGTGTCAGCCGCATACCAAATTTGAATCACTCTGGTGTATTCATCGGTACGATTGAGTTCTTTATGCTGGATATAGTTGCCAGAAAACATGCGCTGGACTTCCCCCGCGCCAATCGTCCCTTTGCCACCAGTCGAATCTTCATGATACAGCTCCCCATCAATCACATAGGTATAGATTTCTAAACCTCGATGTTGATGCCACGCAAAGCCGTTTTGTGGCTTAATCTGGGTCATATGAGCGGTTAACATGCCGCTGAGTCGCTGTAAGGGGCTATAGCCACCGACGGCGAAGTGGCTGGTTAGCCAATGAACCGGATTAATCGTTGGGAAATTATCGGCCGACAAATGCATGAAATCTTGCTGTGGCAACTGACCCCGAATAACTGTGTCAAACATAATGTCCTCTCAAAATTAGGTTGGGCTATGCTGGAATCAGCACAAAGCGACCATAAGCTACGAATGCCGCTAACAGTAACAGAACAATATTGGTCACCGGCGATTCACCACGCTGAATATGTAGTGCCGTCGCACCAAGCATTGTACATACAAAGCCAACCGCCGCCAGCGGCGTTAGCCAAGGCAAAATACCGGTCACCTGCGGCAAAATCAAACCGAGGGCGATCAGCACTTCCACGACCCCAATAAGCTTGACGTTATTGGCTGAAACAGAATCAACCCATGCCATTTTGGCTCCACCCGCTTCTTTCAGCTCATCTTTCGACTTGGTCGCTTTCATCCCGCCCGCCATCAAAAACATGATGGCTAGCAATCCCTATAATATCCATAGAACGATGTTCATTTATATAACCCTCTGAAAAATTCATTCAAACAAATGTTGCTTAAGTACCACCTGTTGCTTACAATGCTATTGTTGTTGAATGCTCAAAACAACCAACAATAAATAAATTCTGTCCCCTAAGCAACAAAAGGTGAAAAATGTTGTCAAAACGAAAACGGCAAGACCCACGGGTGACCCGCACACGTCATTATTTAATGCAGTCTCTGTGTGACTTGATGGGAGAAAAAGAGTTTGACCAGATTACGGTTCAGCAGATTACCGAACGGGCGATTATCAATCGTGCAACGTTTTATGCTCACTTTGATGACAAGTACAAATTGCTCGAAAATATGGTTCAGCATTCCTTTCACGAAATGTTAGACAGCAAGATCGATAGAAATGATGGGTTTACACGGGAGAACTTACGCCTTTTGACTTTGGTAACCTGTGAGTTTCTTGTCGAGTTTCATAACGAGCATACGCCTGGGCAAGAATATGAACTATTACCGGTTGAACGAGAAGTCCGGTCGCTTGTATCAAAATCTATTTCAGAGTGTGTAGGGCATGCGACGCTGGCCCAGCCTGGCGTATCAGCCGAAGCGCTGGCCATCTGGACAAGCTCGATCATTTTTGGATCAGCCATTCAATGGTTGCATAGTCGGTCAAAACTATCGGCCGAAGAAATGACTGATCAGATCATGTTTTTGATGATGAATGGGCTGGAGGCCTCGCTCGCATAAAGGCTCCCTCAGTCCATTTAGCTAGACGTAAATATTCCTAAAGCTTACCCTCGTTCAATGCGGCATTGATAGCAGTTGTTCTTTGATGAACGCAGGTGGATAAACTTCACATCTGGGTTTTCAAACAGCATTTCGGCCGTTGAGACAACTTCACTAACCGGCCGAACCTTCCCCGTTCCATAAATAATACGATTGTCAGTGTTGTAGCCACGCACCAACAAGCTATCAACCAAATTAAATAGATCAGGTAGCTCTTCAGATTCTGCGTGGCGTTCACATTCGGCCGCACATAAAAAGAGTGGCCCTTGCTCGGCATAGGGCTGTGGAGAGGGAAACGGCCGGAATGCCAAGATTAGCATCTTTTCCCCATTTGGAATCTCGCTCAAACAATGGCGACACGGATTCCCATTTCCGTCTGAAACTGAAACTTCCGGAGCTTGTCCATTTGCATCCAAGCCCCCATTCTGCAATTGGCGAACCTCATCTGTGGGTAGTGCTTTAAAATTGATTGTCATATCCTTGATCTCCTAATTTGTGATTGATAGGGTAAATTTTAAAGAAAAGCTACATGATTAGAAACCCGATTCTTGCTTAATTTGCATCTCAACCATTCCCGAAATTAGCACATGTATGCTAAAATTCAGGCATGTCAAACTTCCAACACAAGCTATTCCTCATCGACGGTCATGCACTAGCCTATCGTGTCTTTTTCGGCCTTCCCATCGAACAATTCACTACTAAATCTGGCGAAACAACCAACGCCGTTTTCGGCTTCACTAGGCAAATCTTCGACGTCATATTTGCCCCTGAACCCCCTAAATATTTCGCCGTCAGCTTTGATGTTGGAAAAACTTTCCGTGACGAGATGTTTCCTGACTACAAAGGGACCCGCGAAAAAATGCCGGACGAACTACGCACCCAAATTGAGCGCATTAAAAAAGTGGTTCAAGCGTTGAACATTCCGATTTTGACACTCGAAAACTATGAAGCGGACGACGTGTTGGGAACAATCGCCGCTTTAGCCAAACCGCTTGGTGTGCCGGTTCACATCCTGACCGGTGACCGTGACCTACTCCAGTTAGTTGATGACAACACAACAATTGAATTGCCGCCAACCAAATGGCAACGGGGCAAACAGGTTTTTGACAGTGCGCAAAAGGTAGTTGATAAATTGGGAGTCCGGCCGGATCAAGTCGTTGATTACAAGGCGATCGTAGGCGATGCCAGTGACAACATCCCCGGAGTCAAAGGGGTCGGCGAGAAAACAGTCACGAAGCTACTTGCCGACTATGACACGCTCGACGCCATCTATGAAAATATTGCAGAGATTAAAGCCCGTTTTGCAAACAAACTCATTGCCGACAAAGATAGTGCCTATATGAGCCAAACATTGGCAAAAATTGTGATCGATGCACCCGTTGAGTTTGACCTTGAAGCGTGTGCAAACGTCCCATTTGATGTGGCTCCAGTTCTCGACATGTTCCACGACCTTGAGTTCCGCAGCTTGTCACAACGCCTGATAGACAACACGGGCTATGAATCGGATGACGATCCATTTGCGAATACGCGCGTAAAAGAAAAAGCTCCTGATCCAACTGAAGCGATTTTGGTGCGTACGTCAACCGAACTCAAACAAATGGTGACTGAACTCAGCACATCCAAAGAAATAGCCTTTGACCTTGAAACAACCGGTTTAGACAAGCAAACAACTGACATTGTGGGAATCGCCTTGTGTGGCCATAGTCCAAAGGCATATTACATTCCGGTCGGCCACACCACGGGCGGGCAAGCGGCCGAAGGGCAAATGGGCCTTTTTGCGGAAGAAGTCACACTGTCTGAAGGTCAACTGCCAATTCAAGAGGTCTTGGACGCGATTCGGCCGATTATGACCAACCCGAAAATCGGCAAGATTGCACATAATGCAAAATTCGACTTTTCAATTTTAAATCGATACGGCGTCACTGTAGCCCCAATCACCTTCGACACAATGATTGGCGAATGGCTGACAGACCCCGACACAAAATTTAAAGGTCTAAAAAATCTATCTCAACACCGACTTCGTATCGAGATGACAGAAATTGTTGATCTAATCGGCTCCGGCCGAAAACAGATCAGTTTCGCTGAAGTTCCTATCGAAGATGCAGCCCCCTATGCCGCAGCCGACGCAGACATAACCCTGCGTTTAGCCCCGATTTTGCAAGCTGAATTAGAAAAGTTAGGTCTCAACAAGCTGCTCGAATTAGAAATGGCTCTCATTCCGATCTTGTCAGACATGGAAAGCCAAGGAGTCTCGCTCGATCAAGAGTTCTTTAAAACAATGTCGGTCGATCTGCTTAAACGACTAGCAGAGCTTGAAGGTGACATTCACAAAATTGCTGGACGAGAGTTCAAAGTGAGTTCAACCCAACAGCTAAGCGAGGTCCTTTTTCTTGAGATGGATTTGCCTCACGAACGGCTCAAGAAGACCAAAAGTGGGCATTTTTCAACGGCCGCCAACGTCTTAAACGATCTCAAACCATTAGACGAGAGCGGCATCATCGAAAAAATAATTGAGTTCCGTGAGTTAGGCAAATTGCACTCAACTTATGTTGATGCCCTGCCCAAGCTGATCAATCCAAATACGCAGCGCATTCATACCAGCTTTAACCAAACCGGAACGGTTACCGGCCGAATCGCAAGCCAAAATCCAAACCTGCAAAATATCCCAATCCGTACTGAAGTCGGCCGGATGATCCGCAAGGGGTTTATCGCTCGACCCGGTTGGGTTTTCATCGCGGCCGACTATTCACAGGTCGAACTCCGTATTTTGGCCCACATCAGCCAAGATGAAGCGCTTTTGCAGGCATTTAAAGAAGATCAGGACATTCACACAACAACGGCCGCCAAGGTATATGGCATCAAAAATGAGGAAGTCCAGTTTGAACAACGCCGTTTTGCCAAAGCTGTCAACTTCGGTCTGATTTATGGGATGGGTGCATTCAGGCTGGCCCGTGACTCCGATTTAACTTTATCTGAATCAAAAGAATTTATTGATACTTACTTCGCCCGCTTCCCTGGGGTTCGAAAATATTTAGACGAAACAAAACTTGAAGCGGCCGAAGAGGGATATGTCAGCACGCTGTTCGGCCGACGACGCTACTTTCCCATCTTTGCAAGGTCAGGGAATTCACAGTTTAAGGCGCAGGCTGAACGGGAAGCGATCAACCATCCGATCCAAGGCACTGCGGCCGACATCGTAAAAGTCTCGATGCTCCAACTGCATGAAAAACTGCTGGCCAGCTACAAAGCCCGTATGGTATTGCAAGTACATGACGAATTGGTGCTAGAAGTACCAGAAGATGAAGTTGACGCAGTGCGGCAGCTTGTCATCGATACGATGAGTAATGCTTATAAGCTCGATGTGCCTCTTAAGGTTGAAGCCAGTGTGGGCGTCAATTGGTATGAGTTGAAAGAGTAGGTCTGAAGAATATACAGCGAAAATATAAACTTACATGATAAAAGTACACTATCTCAATAACTCTCGCGCCCAGCGCATCTTATTCCTGCTAGAAGAAATGGGCACCCCATACCAAACGGAAGTCTTTTTACGGGAAAATGGCCTGGCACCTACAAGTCTTAAAAATATTCATCCACTAGCTAAATCACCTGTCATTACAGATGGGGAATTGGTCCTTACTGAATCAGGGGCAATCATTGAATACTTAGCTGAAAAATATGGGAAAGATACGTTGGTTCCAGCCGGGGCATTTGATAGTCCCGACATGCTCGCATACAAATATTGGATGCACTATGCAGAAGGATCACTTGCACCGGCACTGATCATGCAGCTTAGCTTTGTAGACAACTATTTATCCACCCATGAATGGTTTGCAGGCGGCTCATTTTCGGCCGCTGATGTTCAAATAATCTTCCCGTTAGAAGGGGCTGCTAGACAAAAAGGGGCGAGCGAAGTTTATCCTCACATCAGTGCTTACGTCGACAGGGTGCAAGCCCGCCCTGCTTACTTACGGGCCTTAGATGCAGGTGAGCCTTATGCATTCGCAAACAAGAATTAACAGACGCTTTGCTTAAAAACGTCAACGGTATCCAATATCATTTTGAAATTCATGGGGACGGGGAACCTCTGTTGCTACTGCACGGTTTTACCGGGTCAATTGAAAACTGGCGGCCGTTGGTTCCCCATCTTGCCAAAAAGTTCAGTGTCATTACAGTTGATTTGCCTGGCCATGGGAAAACTGACTCGCCCACTGATTTCTTTCGTTACGACATGAGCTTCGTTGCAGCCGACTTGGTTCAGTTGATGCACAGCTTGGGACACGCTTATTTTCATTTGGTGGGCTATTCTATGGGCGGCCGATTGGCTCTCTATCTCACAATTCATTATCCCAGCCTCGTCAATAAACTTGTTCTAGAAAGTGCCTCACCTGGATTGAAAAACCTGGCCGAACAAGAAGCAAGGCGTACCTTTGACAATCAGCTAGCTGACAGAATTGAGCAAGATGGGATTAAAAAGTTTGTTGATTTCTGGGAATCAATCTCACTATGGGAAAGTCAAAAGCAGCTTTCACCCCCACTCAAATTAGCGCTACGGCAAATACGATTGAATAATAATCCGGCCGGCTTAGCAAACTCACTGCGCGGGATGGGTACAGGTCAGCAACCATCTTTATGGTCAAAACTAAAGCAAATCGAATCCGCTACATTATTGATCACAGGCCAACTCGATCACAAATTTTGCGGCATTGCGGCCGAGATGCTTCCTACCCTTCCAAATAGCCAACATGACACCGTTCAACAAGCGGGACACACTGTACAGCTTGAGCAGCCAGTGATATGGCTCCAGTTGACCTCAGACTTCCTCATAAAACTATAATCATCTGTCTACACCGCTGAACCTGTCGTTAAATCGTCAGATAGGCGTATGTTCGTCGTCAAGTCGCCTATTTTTACCCTGCTATGCTTGATCTGTAACCTAGTTAATAGATTTACGGACATTTTTTACCATCAAAAGCGTAAAACAATCGATATTTTCACGCAGACTCTTCCCGTATCATTCATACAAGCAATATTCGATGGATCTTTTCTGGCATCAATGTCGTTTTATATGACAAATATCCTAGTACAAGTTTAGGGTCTAAGAACTTAAGCCGTCATCAAAAAAATCAAAGGAATCTAAAATGAGCAATATACTTTTTGGAAAAACAACATACTTTAGCATCATTTTAATCGCCTTCATGTTGACTGCTTGTCTGCCAACGACAAATGAACCACCAGCAACAATTCAAGCGGTTGCTGATCACGTTGAAGCCTTAAATTCTGTAACTGCCGATCAAATCCATGTTTTACAAGACCAATCCTATGGTTCGGGTCGCATCATGCTTTATGAGTGGTATAGCGAAAATGAACACTGCCTAGGCTCGTCTTACATCACGTCGCTAAATGGAAATTGGCAAATCAGCGATACGCTGAGTCTGCCATGCCAACAACCAGTCGAATTTCTAGCCGGATATACCGATGTAAGTGTCATTGAGGCCAATCTAGGTGCCCCACGCCAAACAGTTGCTTTTGGCACAAGCCAGTTAGGGAGTGTTGTCCGTATTATTTGGGCCGATGGCCTAGTTGAGCAGGTCCCGCTTGAAGCTGGCTCGTTTCTTGCAGTACGCGCCGGCCGTTTTCAAATTGAGCGGGTTGAGCTAATTGATGCAAGCGGTAACTTAATTACAATAGAGGACTGGACAATCTAAGCAACTCAAATATAAAAACAAAAAAGCCTGAGATCTTGTGAGATCTCAGGCTTTTTTGTTTTTACTCTCTTATCCAGATGGAATAAAGAATCTATTCAATTGCTTGTCTTTCAATTTTGATCAGACATTTTTGGCCACCAACTGCAATACATTCGGTAGGTGTAATACGATATTGTTTTCCTTCACTTGCCCATGACATTGAAGTCTGTAACACGCCCACAGCAAGATGGCAAACAGGTCGATCAGACGTACGGCCGGTACACATAGGACATTTTGTAATTTCCCAGTACCAATGCTCACTATCAGACCAAACACGAACTTCTTGATCCGAAACTGTATTGAACAATTTAGCGAAAAAGTGAAGTCCTGTTTCAATTCGACGGTCTAACGAGCCAATTTTCATGGCTACTTGTGCAGCACGGGCAACACTGCTCATACGTGTTAACCCGTCTCGCATCGATTGCTGACCCGCACGAGTTGCAAAAACTCGTGCACCACGTGGTCCATACATTTCCCAGAACGCCTGCTGCAATTTCCCAATTTCAGTAAACGAGAACTCCTTCTCCATGTTATCTGGGGGATAGTTGCCTATATATTGTTGCAGACCTGCCATATTCAATAGGGCGGCGACCCCTTTCTCCCCAACGATCTCTTCGGCTGATTCTAAAATAATCCTAGCCCAGCGATTCGGGTAAAAATAGTTTTGGCCTTCTATCGCATCCATTAATGCCTCCACGACTTTGCGCGATGATATGTATTTTAGGGTGAAACAAGTAAAATCTTTTGAATTCCTTTGACCTGTTTACCATGATGGTTTTTCACTACCAGTAACCAGTATATTACAGGGTATTGGTGATCGGCAAACTTGAAGTGAACTTTTTATCTATAAATTAGCTATTATCTAGCTCTTTTGTCATAAACAATCGCAACGATACCTCTTAAAAGTACACTTATCGGCCAATTCGAGCAAAATTTAGCTATCAAACTAAAAAGATCAGAAACTTTTACTTATATGTTTAGCGATTATGTTTGATAATAAGTTAAAATGATAAGCATGTACAAAAAAGCACGATACCTACTGTCTATTATTTTAACCATTGGCTTATTTTCGGCATGCAGCGGGCGAAATAGTGCTCAATCGCAATCAAGCGGGTATATGATTTCAATAACGGCGGGGGCGCTGACAGTCGGAACAACGGACCTCCTTATTACCGTACAAGATAAAGCGGGGAATCTAATAAATAATGCTCATGTAAATATAAAAGGAAGCATGACCCATGCTGGAATGCAGTCGGTTTTGGGCGAAACTTCATTGGCTAATAATGGGGTTTATACAATTCCGTATGAATGGACGATGGCAGGAGATTGGTTTGTAACAGTTAACGTCACTCTGAGTGATGGAACGGCCGTGACAGAGCAGTTCGATTTCAATGGCATTGGCATTGGGAAATAGCAATCATCTATAAACGTAACGATGCCGGTCTACAACACAAACCTAAATGACGACCCTTTACCGCCCTAAACCAAAAATCGATGTATTGAAACTACCGTTGATCGGCCGCTTGTTGCGTTGGCGCTGGGGGCGGCTTGTCTTTCAAGGGCTCTTACTCATCGTTGCAAGTTTACTCTTATATGATGGCTTTACCGGTCCACAGTTTGCACCTGAAAATTTATCAACTGTTGTTGTTTGGATTCATTATCGTGGCGTGATTGTTTTTGGATTTTTGTTACTAGGAAATCTCTTTTGCATGGGCTGCCCGTTTACCATACCGAGAACTTTGGCCAAAAGGCTTTCTGTTCGAGGTGCCCGCTGGCCTCAGATGTTACGAAACAAATGGCTCGCAATCGGCCTCCTCTTTCTATTTTTTTGGACATATGAATATTTCAACCTTTTTGCCAGCCCACTGTTAACCGTATGGATAATTGCAGGCTATTTTGTCGCCTCGTTTGTCCTCGAAGCTCTTTTTACTGAAAGCCCATTCTGCAAATACGTTTGTCCGTTAGGAACCTTCAACTTCGTGAGCTCCACGATATCCCCGCTACAAATCACAGTTGAGAGCCAGGACACCTGTCGCACATGCACCGGCCGGGAATGTATTAATGGGACAACCCACATCGGCGTGCCAGGCAATCCGGTCAAACTACAGGGCGGGTCGATTTCGCTCGATTCAATTCAAGTACTTGGATGTGGAACAGAACTTTTCGCCCCTCAAATCAACAGCAACCTTGACTGTACGCTTTGTTTGGACTGCGCCCGAGCATGCCCTCATGACAATGTTATTTTGGGGGTTCGCAATCCATTGGCTGAAGTTAGCGAAGGAAACTGGTCACAGCGTTGGGACTTGTCTTTACTGGTTCTAATTTTCGCTTTCTCGGCATTGGGGAATGCATTTGGGATGGTAGGACCCGTTTTTCAATTTGAAGCTTGGCTGGGCGGTATTTTAGGCGTTCAGACCGAAGCTGTGCCATTGCTCATTATCTTTGGTCTGATAAACCTCATCTTACCCGTGACATTTGGGCTTCTAGCAGCTTGGCTCTCACGCATGCTAGCACAGCGAGAAGAACCTCTAAGAATCACACTCGGCCGCTATGTCCCCGCTTTTGTACCGCTGGCGTTTAGCATTTGGCTGGCCCACTATGGTGGTTTTCACTTTTTAGGAAGCGCGGCAGCCATCTCACCGGTATTTAAAAGCTTTCTGAATGACCATAACATTACCCTTTTTGGGCAACCGGATTGGACGATGGCGGCAATTCTCCCCACCAATTGGCTTGATCCTCTTGAAATGGTCATTATTTTGATCGGGCTTATTTTATCCTTATATGTGCTGGGTGAACGGGCCAAACGCGCAACACTTAAACGAGATAAAGCTCTGGCTCAATTGCCTTGGCTACTGCTATTAATCGGGCTAGCAATGGCAGCATTCTATATTTTCTATTTGCCTATGGAAATGCGTGGCGTCTCTTTTTCCGGATAAACGGTGATCTCAACTTAATATTTCGGCCGATAATATCCACTCCCCTGCTTTTGAACGTGGGTCGTAGTAAATATCAAATATCCGGCCGTTTATGACCCTGACCCGAAAATGGACACGAGCCACACCGATATAACGCAGTTTTGCTTTTATCTGACCCTCTGTACGCCACTCCGATATCATCTCTTCAATTTGAAATGTCTTCTTTTGCCAAATGAATCGCTGTGGGCAAGGGGGCTTACGGCTAAATTTTGGCTCTTCGTCAAATTCCACCTTAATTCGAGCCGTGTGCATATGGATCACGGACGGTCTCCCTTTTGGTCTAAAATCTCGCGGTATAGGTGCCACGTTCCTTTGCGGTTACGCGTACCCTGAGGTGCACGATCGTAATAAATATCAAAGATTTGGTTGTTTGCAAGCCGCACACGAAAAAAGAAGCGGCCAACGCCCCACGATCCTGTTTTTCTGGCACGCTGCAAATTCTCCGGCCGCATATTACGGCTCATCGATCCACGACGCTCAAAATTCTGCCACTCGCTCAGAATTTCTTCTATCTTTAGAAGCTGTTCGCTACGCAAAATCCGATCTGGACAGTGTGGCTTCTTCTCAAGCTGAGGCGGTTCATCAAATTCAACCTTGATTTCTTCACCGATAAAACGAAAATCCATAGCAAGATTATAGCAAACCAAATACAATCAAATAACGATTTGAAATTTTTAGTCTATTCTCAATACTCTGAACCGATCACAAATCGTCATTCAAAAATTAAAAATCGAAGGAATCTAATGACCGAAACATTTCGCGCACTCATCATTGAAAAAAATGAGCCAAAAACTTTTACTCGCCATGTAGGCGAACGCTCCATGAACGATCTCCCTGAAGGAGATTTGATCATCAAGGTCCAATTTTCATCCCTAAATTATAAAGATGCCTTGTCAGCGATTGGCAATCCTGGTGTCTCACGCAATTTTCCCCATACCCCTGGCATCGATGCGGCCGGTACGGTTGTTAACGATTCCGATGGGTTTAAGGCTGGGGATGAAGTAATTGTAACCGGATATGATCTGGGGATGAATACATCTGGAGGTTATGGAGAGTTCATTCGGATTCCGTCAAAATGGGCCATTCACAAACCAGAGTCTTTAACGTTGCGCGAAGCGATGATTTTGGGTACGGCCGGGTTTACAGCCGCTCAGTCAGTTGATGCGCTGGAAACGGCAGGGGTGAAACCTGAAGATGGACCGATTGCAGTGACCGGTGCAACTGGCGGAGTCGGCAGTGTGGCGGTTGCCATCCTTGCAAAGCGTGGATACACCATACATGCGTACAGTGGCAAGGCAGATGCGGCCGGCTTTTTGACGAACTTGGGCGCGGCCGAAGTCAAACATCGTGACGAAATGAACGATGACAGCGGACGGCCGATGTTGCGCGAAACGTTTGCCGGTGCGGTAGACACAGTGGGTGGAAATCCACTATCAACCCTGCTTAAGCAAATAAAATATGGCGGAGCGGTGACCTGCTGTGGCTTGGTAGCCGGAGGCAGTTTTGAATCAAGCGTATTCCCCTTTATTTTGCGCGGCGTGTCGCTCTTAGGCATCGACTCGGTAGAAGCCCCTTTAGCAGAAAAACAACGGATTTGGGACAGGCTAGCGGCCGATTACATGCTCGACAATTTAGAGGAATTATCTCGTGAAATTGGCTTAGATGGGTTAAGCGATGAAATTGACACGATTCTAAAGGGTGGCCAAACGGGGCGCATTTTAGTCAATCTGGCACTATAACGATGGCGATTTTTGCATATTCTACAACAACGGCATTAGTCAATGCCGCGGCCGAACATATAGCCGCAGATCTTGTGTCAGCTATCAAAATCCGCAATGAGGCCCACCTTGTTTTATCAGGTGGTGGTACGCCCCGGCCGGTGTACGAACGATTGGCTCAAACTGATGTGGACTGGTCTAAAGTCCACGTCTGGTTTGCCGACGAGCGCAATGTACCGCCAGATGACCCCGGCAGTAATTATTTACTGGCTTACGAATCGCTCATTTCCAATGTTGGGCTATTAGAAGAGAATATTCACCGGATGAAAGGGGAGCTCTCGCCAGAAAACAGTGCGGCAGACTACAGCATCACGCTACGAGAAGTCTCCTCATCGTGGGGTTTGTGGCCTCGTTTCGATGTATGTATTTTGGGAATGGGGGCAGACGGTCACACTGCGTCGCTATTTCCTGGGCAAATGAGTGATGAGGAGTTTAATCAACCGGTATTGGGAGTAACTGCCGATTACGAAGGACGGCCGGCGGAACGCACAACGCTCACCCCCCTTGTTATGAACGCATCCCGCCGCATTTTCTTCTTAGTCACCGGCGCAAACAAAGCGGAAGCTATAAAAAGTCGTTTCGAGGAGTTTGATCCAAATCAAAACCCAACCCAGCGAATTCTACCTATCGACGGAGAAACTGACTGGTACTTGGATGAAGCAGCCGCTTCTCTTTTAGACCTGTCGTAAACGTCAGCGTTTCACCTTATAAATCAACAATTTCAAGTTAAACACCCCTTTTTCATGGTCCAGAACATAATCAGCCACCGACTGGTCTATCATGGTGGTCCATAATAAATACGGCCGGTTAACTACCTCAATTGGAAATTCCCGATGTGCATGGTACTCAACTAAATCAGATAAATTCCTGTCATAGGCGGGCCAACCACGTCCCCAATCACCCCCTTCAATCACCAATATAAAATCAACGTCACTTTTTAACACATCCTGTCGAAATGCTTCAATATTTTCGGCCGTTGGCTCTTTTAACAACCCGCCTGGCATGTGGTAATCTTCAAACTCCCCAGACCGTTTTCCCCCATCAGCAATCATTCCCCATGCCAATGATTCCATATTGACCAGCTCAAAGAAATTAACAATATAAAATCGGCTATCGTCTGGAATCTGTTCATCAACCCATTGAGGAATATCGTTTACTGCCGGGGCAGTCTTCATCTGCGCCTGCATGAGCGGTTTCAACGTACTATACCGGCCAAACAAGACTGGCACTGCCCACAACAAGCTCAATCCGGTTATTCCAGCCAATATCCAATGCAACGTGTTCCACTTTTTCTGCCACAATATTGAAACCAACATCAATCCGGTTAGCATATGGGCGGCCGGGAGAAATGTTGTAATAAAACGGGGTATCTTCGGAAAGTTAAGCAACATCTCTAACATACCTACCCCAAAATAGATCAGTAATAAACGTATCCCCGGCCGGTTCCATTTAGTTAGCCCCCAGCCTAACCCAAGCAATGACACAGCACCAAAAAGCGGAGATGGTAACTGTTGAAAGACGATGTTGCGCGGGTAGAAAACAAGCTGCTCCCACGACCATTGAGCTTCATTTGGCTGAGCAGTTATATACCCAAAAAATTCCCCAAACTTATAAGACGTTCCAAGCCAAATCAGCAAACACACAACAAAAGGGGCAACCAACCATAACCATCTATTAAGTTTCCCTTTTATCTTTGCAAAGATGGTGTCACTACCCCGCCAATCAATAAAAGAAAGCTCCATCAATCCAACCGTTCCAACCATTGCCAATCCGTAAGTGTATTTTGTCAAAAAGACAGCCACCAAAACCAAACTAGTTGACACAAGCTGACGGCGACTCGCCTTTTCAACTATAAATGACTGAAAATATAACCACAAAAACACAAAGCTAATTAGGAGACTAGGAGCTTCCAACATCACCTGCGTTGATGCGTTAAGCAATGGCAAAGATGTTAAGGTTAGCAAAACGGCCGTCAATCCTACCCATCCCCCTTTAACAGAGGCAAACTTGTCAATCTCAGTGTTTTTATACACTTGCCGTGCAAAAAAGAAAATAACAAGCTGACCGATAATCAGGCTGAGCAAGCTAAAGGAGCGGGCTACAAGTGTAGTCGGACCAAAAAAAACATAGGCAAATGCTTTAAAAACCGAAAAGGTGGGTGGGTAGAATCCCTGACTATAGAATGTCTGTAAAAAACCAAGTAGATTACGGTTCCATACATCAACGGCTAAGGCTAAGCCTCCATTTGCGTGAATCGCCTCATCAAAAAAATAGGGGTAATCTTGGTAGGCAACAATCACCCGTCTTAAGCTAATAGCAACAATAGCTAGAGTAATTCCCAAAACTATATAAGGTGCCCATCTCATTGTTGCTTCTTTCTTTATCACATTCAAAAATATCTCAGTTAGGGGTCGGTGAGCTACCTCACCGATCCCTAACTATTTGCTCTGAGCTACGGATCACTCTTTAATCCCACGGGCCACAACCCAATTTTTCGCGCACATTGTTTGGCCGATCTCCTGGTTTATGTTGCTCCACCATAAACGAGCGGCCGTTGTGTCCTGTGTCCAATCCTTCCCACATCACCAAGCCAAATTTCTGAGCATAGTAATAACGTTCAAAAGCGGCCCCAGCCACTTCACCGGCCGAATGCATCCCGGTCAGCACCATTACATCTTTAACTCGAATGCCCTGGCCATCTCGATTCTGTACATCGGGTAACACCAATTCATCAAGCACATTCTCCAAACGAATCCATGTATCATGGAAACCACTCCCTTGGTCAATCTTCTGGCAATTATCTTTGCGTTGAAGCGTCACTAAAGGGGTACGACGGAATTCTTGCCCCACAGTCATATGACGTGGAATCCAACGGCTACCATGTTTACCATTTTCGCTTAACCGGTAAAAGTTACCGCTCCCTGGCGACGTATCGGTCCCCCGATAGATAAACGAGTCATCCGACCACAGTTCCTCCCACTCTTGATTTTTAACATGGTAAAACTTGTTGCCCTCTATCTGAGTCTGTACCCGCTGTTGCCCTTGCCCCGTCTGGAAGAAATGTTTCATTTCATATAAACGGCTGTCACCCTTCATGTAAGGCAATAAATCAACAGCAGTTTCAGCCGATTCAACAACAACAATACGTACCAATAAGGGTGAGCCAAACAGTTTGCCTTCAGGATCACGCATCCGCCAACGGGCTGAATATTCCCCTGCTATCGAGGGTGCTGTTAAGGGGACACTTATTGTTACCGCCTGCCCCGGAGACGTTTGCCGCACAGAGACACTTTCAGGACCGCCCATCTGATCTCCATCTACAAACGCTAATGTATAACCCGCCCCCCAAACCGAATCACCCGCATTGCTCACTGTCCATTGCTTTGTAAATGTATTCCCAACTGAAAATTTAGCCCCATTGGCCACAGTTGCATGCGCCTTCAATAATGCATCGTTTCGCAGATTGGTTGTGATCGGGGCCAGGACACGTATGATCGCAAAGAGTTCAAAGCCAAATGGCTGACCTTGTGAATTGTACGGCCGCCAAGATGTTTTATGCGCTCCTGGCGTTGCCGGTGCAGTCATATCAACATCAACGTCAATTGTCTGTCCGGGTTGCGCATGCGGCAAAGCAACCTGAGTGACTCCAGATAGATTTTCATTGCGAACGTGGCGTAGCGTATATCCATCGCCCCAACTTGTCACGCCCGTATTGCGCACCTGCCAAACTTTGCGAAGTGTTTGCCCCACCTGCATGACTGTATTGTCCGGAATCGTTACATCGGTCACAAAGCGATAGTTATCTTTACCCGTTAGATCAACCACTTTGATCAAAATGATCATATTTTGACCAAATATCTTTCCTGAAGGGTCTTTCGCCATCCACTCGCCACTAGCAGAGCTAGGCTTTGTAGGAACCGTCATATCAATAACGACATGCACAATTTCGCCTGGATTCGCGGCCGGAAGTGGCAAAGATGCAGGTGCGCCCATCCGATCTCCGCCTACATGAGCGACCGTATACCCATCTCCCCAACTAGAGGTTCCACTATTGCGTACACGCCAAATCTTTTGAATCTTTTGCCCTGGAACCAATTCAGTATTATCCTGAATCGTTACATCGTCAATGTAGCTCAGCCCATCTTGTCCTCGATGCTGTACCCGTTCTGACACCACAATTTCAGTGAAAAGCTGTTGTCCAAACAACCCGCCATCTTTTTTGCGCAAACGCCAAGTACTTCGATGGGTCCCTTTTGAATCCGGAGCTTTTAACGTGACCGACACATTTATTTCTTGACCCGGCCGAGCAAATGGCACGCTTAAAGCCATTGGTGCCCCCATTTGGCTGTCTCTTGTGAAGGGATCACCTGTATATTCAAGCGTGTAATCTTGCCAAGTTGTTGTTCCGTTATTTTTAATCCGCCACGTTTTTAAGAACGTCTCTCCCTGTTGAATCACAGTTCCGTCGGGAATAGTAACATCCCGAACAAAAGCCAGATCATCACGGGCTGACCGCTTAACCGCATTAATTTGAGTAAAAAGTTCAAATGTAAACACTTGCCCACTGGCATTCTTCGGTCTCCATGTAGATTGAACCAGCCCAGATTTATCGGGAGCGCGCATCGGGATCGAAATTTCTACTTCGTCTCCAGGCTTAGCCGCCGGCAATGAAAATTCATCCAGACGCGCCCCCATCATGTCTCCACTTGAATGGATAAGCTTATATCCATCCCCCCAAGTTGTAGAGCCAACATTTCGAACTCTCCATGTTTTGACAAATGTTTTTCCAGCTTCAATCATCATCCCATCGGGAACAGTTACATCAGCTACAAATGCCAACTGATCAGTTGCAGCCACATTATCACCCAGCCGAAACATATTAGTCGGATTCAAAATATCAGCCATGATATATCCGCTCATGCCATGGCCATGATGTTGTAAAGTTATATGCAAATGTGGTCCGGTTGAGTTCCCTGTAGTTCCCCCAGTCCCCAATATATGCCCCGCCTGCACAAACTGTCCCACTTTTAAAGATGGGTCTATATTCGACATATGCCCATACCATGTACTGTAATTATTACCGTCTGGCCAAGCATGGTCGATTTTAACATAGACCCCAAGCCCCGTATCTGTATGTTTAATACGTGAGATAGTCCCACGTTGAGCCGCTAATATTCGCCGTAATTGGTTTTGAGGGGTCTTGACATCAAGATCTAGCCCTTCATGGCGACCGTTGGGGGAGTAATCACGGCGGGTGTTAAAGTGGCTAGTAACTGTAAACTCACCCTCTACTGGGTTAAACAAGAAAAATGGTTCTATATTGTCTGGCATATCTGAATCTCCTTTAAATGGGCTCTACCTAATTTAGGTCAATCAATTCGAGTACCTTAGTCGGTAACACCTAACGAGATCATAACAAGTTATTTGTCATGAAGGCATACGAATACAAATAATGGCAGAATTTATACCAGATGTTTTAGAAGTAGGCATACTTAAAACGATAGGGGCAGCTATATTAGAAATCTTTGTGTAGGATGTAAGCTCCACTCAAAATTTACTCTAGTATTTTTCTGAGTTTTTCTATAAAAACATTGTTTTCATGCGGTTGGCTTACAGAAACTCGTATAAACCCTGGCATATAAAAGCCTGATAGTTCCCGCACAATAACACCTTCTTTTTGTAGCCCTTCTTCTACCAGCTTGCTATCTTTCTCCGGCTTAAATAGCAAGAAGTTCGTTTCAGAGGGAAATACCTCTATCCCGCCCATTTCTTTAAGCGACTGATAGATTCGCGGCCGTTCGGCCACCGTCATCGAAATTGTTTCTTCCATATGATCACGATCTCCCAACGCAGCCAACCCGGCCGCAATCGAAAGCGTATTCAGATGAAAAGGTAGCTGCCCACGTTTCAAATACTCAGAAATATGTGTTGGGGCCACTCCATATCCCAACCGCAATCCAGCCAATCCAAACAACTTTGAAAAGCTATGTAAAACAATGATATTGCGCCCTTCTTCCACATAGCGCAAAGAGTCAGCCATCTCTTCATTTTCATTAAATTGCCAGTAAACCTCATCCGCGACCACTAAAACATGATCTGGCAACTTGGCCATTATCTCATCTTGTTGATCTTGTGTGAGCACCGACCCCGTTGGATTATTAGGGGTAGTCAAATACAGTAACCGAGTCTTGTCCGTTACTGAATCTAAAATCCTATCAACATTATAGCTATAGTCATTATTTAAATTCGCATGGATGATCTTAGCCTCCAACCGATTCAAAGTCAGTCTATACAGAGGGAAGGTGGGCGGGCAAATAATCGCTTCGTCACCAGAATTAATAAATGATTTAGCAATTAAATCAAGAATTTCACACCCACCATTCCCAACCACAAAATTGCTAGCGTTTGTCCCCCGGCCGATATATGCTGCTAAGTTTTCTTGTAAATCAGCCACACTTGGAGGATAACGATTCAAACCTGACAAAGCTAAACTAATGGCGTTTTTAACCGAATCAGAAGTAGTAAGAGGATTTTCATTTGAGCCCAATTTGTAAATTTCAGATGGGTCCAACCCATACTTTTCTTCTAACATCGAAATCGGGTTCCCACCTGAATATATGGGAGATTCAGCTTGTGTCTGACGAAATTTTAGAGTGTGCATATTGGTTGTAGCTTTTGCGATAAGATTTACATGGTAAATCCTGAACATTAAGTTCTTCTTAGCAAAGAACGGTATAACATGTATTTATTTTAGGCAAATCCCTATTGATGATGCAGTAAAACCCTCTAACAAACAACTACGCTTTACAAACAAAAATAGCCGGTAATAAAAGGGGTTTATCTCTTACTGCCGGCTATTTGAATTGAAATTCAGGAATGATAATATTATTTGCTTGATAGCATCGGTGCTAAGTCACCTTCTTGATATAATTCAGTCACGATATCACAGCCACCAACAAAGTTTCCATTAATATACAATTGTGGGATTGTTGGCCAGTTTGCGTGTATCTTTATCGCTTCGCGTAATTCTTGATCCTGTAAAATGTCACGGGTTTCATATGAAACATCAACCGCATTCAAAATACTGACAACTTGTGCAGAAAAACCACACATTGGGAAATCTTTATTCCCCTTCATATAAAGTAACACCGAGTTTGCAGTCAAGTCTGCTTTAATTTCTTCAAATTTTGCTTGTAAATCCATTTTTAATATCCTTTGTTGAAAACAGAGACAAAAAAGCCTTCTTTTCTATCATCTCTTCTTTTTACAAACCGTATTGGTCTCTTTTTTTCTCCCATTTAGCTGGAGTAAATGTTTTTAACCCCAACGCGTGAACCTCCGTCGCCAAGGCTTCTTTTAAAGGGTTCATCACCATTTGATGCTGCTCAACCAAAGATGCCCCCTCAAAAGTAGGGCTTATAACTAAAGCTTGAAAATGTTGACCATCATTGTACGGGTCCATTACAAAAATAGTTGCATCTGGCAAAGAGCCTTTAATTATGTTTTCAATTTTTTCAACCATATTCTTCTCACCTTTATATTATCAGCATGTCCTGAAGCTATCAATTTTCGGGCACTGGTTCGATCTCAACCTGGAGGGTTACCGTCGTGAATTGCTCTGCAACCCACCCCTCACGATCCTCATCCGTTAAAATCAATATCCAGTTAATACCATCAACAATTGTACTTTCACCACTTAAGCTTAAACGCGAACGATCATCAAGCACGTCTATAATATCACCATCAGGTAAATCTCTTATATACAGACCCACAATTGGACTATTAACATAAATAAAATCACGCGTTGGTATTGGTACCATGGTTTCAGTTGGCTTAACAGTAGGCATAAGAGTGGCTGGTTCAGATATTTCCGTCACAACTTGGATAACAATTTCTGATCCCTCTGTGTCAAACGTTTCATCCGCCTGAAGAGCTTCGTCTATTAACGCTTCATCTGTAGAAAACCAAGAGTTTGCAAACTTCTCCGGGACAATAATCGCCCCAAACAAAAACAAAAGCGCAAGAAGCACCAAACTGATAGTAGCCAACATACTCCGAAAAACATTGCGTTGAGCCTTTAACCGGCCAACATTAAAAAACTGGCTACTAGCGGCACTTCTCGAGCGTACACCCGTTAAAAGTGCACGGAAAGCTGCCAACAAAGACATTCCTGCCAAAATAAAAAGTATAATTTTTAGAATGTTCGTTATGGACAAGAGATATTTCTCCAACATTCGCTAATTTGAAGCAACAGCTATAGATATTATCTAATCTGCTATTTCGTCATTTTTTTTGCTTTATCCCAAAGTTCAATCAGTTCAGTTTCGGGTAGATTTTCTAAAATCTGATTTTGATTATAGGCTAATCTTTCTACGATTCGAAAACGACGCTCAAATTTCAGGTTAGCCTCTCTCAATGCGATTTCTGCATCAAGTCCTAACCATTTAGCCAAATTGACCGTTATAAATAATAAATCCCCGACCTCTTCTAATTGATGTTCCAGAGATTCAGCCATCTGAACTTCTTTAATCTCTTCTTGCAGTTTATCATAAACACCTTCAATGTCTTGCCAATCAAAACCGGTCTCACGTACACGCTTCTGAATTTTCTGAGAACGGGCAAGGGCCGGCAAAGCATTGGGAACATCATCAAAAACCGACTTGAATTTTGAGTTTGGCCCCCCTTTTAGGATTTTTTCTTGCGCCTTGATTTCTTCCCAATTCAAGACTACCTCATCCGCATTTTGCAAAGTTCTTGTCCCCCAAACGTGTGGATGTCTACGAATAATCTTTGCAGTTATTCCTCCAATCACATCGGATAAGGTGAAAGAACCCTCTTCAAACGCCATCTGTGCTTGCATTGTAATATGCAAAAGCAAGTCTCCCAGCTCCTCACACAAGTTTTCAGTGTCATCACGATCAAGTGCATCCAGAACCTCGCTCATCTCTTCCAAAAAATCGCTGCGCATTGATTTCGGTGTCTGCTTTTGGTCCCAAGGGCAACCATTTGGACCACGTAATGTTGCAACAATTTCGGCAAAGGCACTCATGTCACTTTTGATCGGTAAAGGAGGTATATACAATGAAGTCAGATGGTTAATATGCTCACTATGATCAATCTCATAAAGTTTAATGCGCTCAATCATCTCATTACTTGATCCCGCTGCGTGAATTAATATAACAGGGTGCTCATCTGGATAAAGAGCTGTCAATGTTTCTTTTAGATCACTTGCGACCATACGGCTATAGACCTGTCCTAGCAAAAGTGGAAAGTCTCCATTAACTCGAGGATAGTCCATCAGCGCAACATCTATTGCATCATATACTTGAAGTCCTTCCATCCCATCAATTCCGGCAGCAGTCAAGCAGGGTTCAATGAAACTAAGCCCTGCAACAAAGGACAATGAGACATTGTTCTCTTCGGCCACAAGTAGCAAACGCGTCACGGTTGACTCTCCCACATGCGGATGCCCAGGGACAGCATAAATGACTTCAGTTTCCTTTCCAAGATCAATTAATTGCTTAGTGATGGCACTGTAGACTTCTTCAAAATCGATCGATTGCTCATAAAGATGATCGAAACTATGTATTGTTAGCTCAGTAGGGAAATCCTCAATGGCTGGATGCCTAGCTGTTCTAAGCCATATCTCATTGGCTTGAGTCATTTTCTCCCAAGCTTCACGAGTCAAATATCGGCCGTCACCCGGTCCTAATCCAATGATTGTAATCCCCATCTTTTCTGCTCCAAAGGCTAATATCTCGTTAAACACAAAAAGGCGGGATAAATCCCGCCTTCAAGTTGATCTACAAGTTTTTTATGCCCAACAAATTGATCACCATTTGTTGAATTCGATTCGAAACTCTAGCGTTTGGTATACGTAGGTGCCTTACGCGCTCGCTTCAAACCTGGTTTCTTACGTTCTTTCACACGTGGGTCACGACTCAGATGATTACCTTCGCGCAATTGTCCGCGTAGTTCCTCATCATATTTTAACAATGCACGAGCCAATCCCAAGCGCACTGCATCAGTCTGGCCGGTAACCCCACCACCATTGACCAATACGGTCACATCCATGTTCCCGATCATTTCCAGATCAGTTAATGGAGAAGTAAGTGTTCCATAATCACCTAGGCGATTAAAGTAATCATTCACTTCTTTCCCATTAACAATAAAGGAACCATTCCCTTTATTTTCGGGGTAGATACGAACACGCGCTGAAGCACTTTTACGTCGCCCGATACCTTCGATATATTTTCCAAAATTAAGATCTTTCATCTAAAAATCTCCTATAACTCAAGCAGTTCCGGCTTCTGTGCCTGATGGTTGTGTTCAGGTCCAACGAAAACTTTAAGCTTTGTCAGCATTTGCCGTCCAAGAACGTTCTTAGGCAACATCCCTTTCACAGCGAGTTTGATCGGCCGTTCAGGGTGCTTTTTAAGCATATCTCTCAGCTTTGTTTCATTTAAGCCACCTGGGTAACCCGAATGACGATAATAAACTTTTTGATCGAGACGACGACCTGTAACAGCAATCTTCTCGGCGTTAATGACAACGATAAAATCGCCAACATCAACATTTGGTGCGTAATTCGGTTTGTGCTTACCCTTAAGGACTTGCGCAAGTTCAGAAGCCAAACGACCAAGGGTCTTATCGGTCGCATCGACCAAAAACCATTGACGCTCAATTTCTGCCAGTTTAGTTACATATGTTTTCATGATTATATCCTGACCAGTCATGATTATGGTTCATCATGACGCCTGGTAAACATTCAATCGAACCTGCCGTATATCATTTTTCATAAGTTACAGACGAGAGATACAACCCCCGTGCCGGGGCTACAGCAGCAGACCTTTTACGATCTGATGCCTCTAAAGCATCCTTGAAATCATCGATGCTCCAACTACCATCTCCAACTAGTTTCAAAGAACCAGCAATACTACGTACCATACGGTAGAGAAACGCATTGGCCTCTATAAAGAAAGTCAATTCATTCCCAGATTGTGTCCACTTGGCCACAAACACCTCTCGTACAGCATTATTACCTTGTGGTGGCATGCCAAACGTAGAAAAATCTGTTTTTTTTACGAGGCACTTAGCTGCCGCATTCATTGCTAAAACATCAAGTGGTTGAAAAACTTGCCACTTTCTATTTCGCGTTAAAGGCCGCCTTGCTCGGTCTCCACAAAGTTCAATGTGATATTGATAAGCTCGACGTTTAGCATCAAATCGTGGGTGAAATCCAGACTTGGCTAAATCAACCTTCCGAATCGCAATGTCCCACGGCAAATGAAGATTAATCGCTAACATTAGTTTTGATAACGAACTTTTCCAAGTTAGATCAAAAGAAATAACTTGGCCAGTTGCGTGAACACCACTATCCGTGCGACCAGCTGCTACAACACTTACCATTCCTTGCCCCAGTTTACTAAGAGCAGATTCAAGCTCGCCTTGTACCGTGCGAAACTCGTCCCGTTGTCTTTGAAAACCGACAAAATCAGTTCCATCATATTCGACTACGGCACAGTATCTCTGATTCCCGTTCATATCTGATATACGGTTTTTAATGTTCAGACTGAATAAAAGCTTAGGGTGGATCACGTTAACTTTACAAGCAAATCGCAATTCGCTCGTAAAACCTATCGGATTCAACCCGTGAGCCGTTTACTGTCCAGTCTCTCCTGCTTTGTCTGCAACTAACTGCACCAATGCCATTTTAGCATTGTCACCTGAACGAGGTGGCAGTTTAATCATGCGAGTGTAACCACCCGGCCGATCCGCAAGTGCGGGAGCAATTTCATCAAAAAGTTTCTTTACAATATCAATCTCAACATATTCGAAATCTTCTTCGATTGTGCGAAAACGATAGATACGAGCAGAAACGAGGCGTCGAGCATTAACAGTTGTAATGCCGCCCTTTTCTAGACCGCGCTTTGCGATGGTAATAATTCTTTCTGCAACAGGCCGAATCATACGAGCTTTAGCTTCTGTTGTCACAATTTGACCGTGAGCAAACAGATCAGCCACCATGTTTCGCCTAAGCGCTTTACGATGATCGGAGTCGCGACTAAGCTTCCGACCGCTTTTGCGATGACGCATTATCTTCTGTCCTAACAGCCGTGAAAGTTTAATCCAAATTTAATATCAATCGATTAAACCATTCACCTAAACAGACGGCCCTTAGCTGCCGGGAGTAGCCGCCTGTCCATCTTCATTAAGGAAACCTTTCATAATAAGCTGATCTTTCAACTCATCAAGCGATTTTTCTCCAAAATTACGGATGGCAAGCATTGTTTCTGCACCACGCTCCAACATTTCAAGCATTTCACCAACTTTGGTGATGCCGGTCCGTTTGAGTGAGTTAAATACACGCACACTTAGATCAAGATGCTCGATCGGTGTGTCGTACCATTCATTTGGAATTGCACCCTCTTCTTCTTCTGGCTCTTCTTCTTGAATCAGTGATTCTTCACTAACACCAGCCAAAGGTCGCAATTGCTGCATAATAATCTGAGATGCATGGGCTAATGTTTCTTCTGGACGAATAGAGCCATCTGTCCAAATCTCCATAATCAGCATGTCATAATCAGCCGCTTGACCATAGCGGGTTTTAATCACATCATATGCTACACGGGTTACAGGACTATAAATAGCATCAACTGGCAGTTCGCCTATTGGCAAACGGCCTCGTTTTTCTGCTGGAGAGTATCCACGTCCACTATCCACTGTCATTTCAATTTCAAGAAATGCATCGTCAGAGTCTACTGTAAACAGATAAAGATCTGGGTTTACAACTTCAACATCAGCCGGAAGCATTAAGTCTGCGGCCGTAACCGTGCCCGCACCATGAACTTCCAAGCGCATACGTGCAGATTCGACTTCAAACAATTTAAGTCGAATCTGTTTAACATTTAGAATCAACTGCATCATGTCTTCGCGGACATTGGGGATTGCAGAAAACTCATGTGCAACATCAGATACACGCACAGAGCTGACGGCCGCACCAGGTAATGAAGACAATAAAACTCGGCGAAGTGAATTCCCGATAGTTGCTCCAAAACCTGGCTCAAGAGGGCCAATGTTGAATTTTCCATACTGCTGAGTAATTGCAGTACTTTCTATTTTTGGTAGAACAAGATTGCTAATAGCCAATTTAACACCTCCCAGAACAATTTCGGGAATGATCAATATTATTTAAACAGTGTCATGACTGGTTTATACAATCACTGCACAGTAAAATCAATCTGCGTGACATAGCACGCAAATCCCCAAATCTACTGGTAATTTCTTAACTCTGTAAATAAGGCTCCCACACCTCATCCAATTTAGCAGTATGCTTAAACGCGCCGCTTCTTTGGAGGACGACAGCCATTATGCGGAACCGGAGTAATATCAGAAATCGACTTTACTCGAATCCCTGATGACTGTACTGCACGGATTGCCGATTCACGACCCGGTCCAGGTCCTTTTACAATAACGTCAGCTTCATACATGCCATTATCTTTTGCTACACCAGATGCATTCCGAGCCGCAAGACCAGCCGCATAAGGTGTGCTTTTACGCGAACCACGGAAACCGGTATTACCTGCACTTGACCAGCAGATAGTATTTCCTCTTAAGTCGGTAAACGTGACAATCGTATTGTTAAATGTAGCATAGACATGAACCTGACCATGCGGGATCACTTTCTTTGCTTTCTTCCGTGTTGACTGGGCTTGATTTCTACGAGCCATTTTTTATTTTTCCCTATCGTGGCTAACCGTATTACCTTGTAAGTCAAACCTTCTCGACCCAGTATAATACGGTTCCCAAATCTATAAAATATTATTTACCCACACGACGACCACGGCCTGCAACAGTTTTCTTAGGACCTTTCATCGTCCGCGCATTTGTTTTTGTTCGTTGACCATGCATTGGAAGATGACGACGATGACGCAAGCCACGGTAACTTCCGATTTCCATAAGCCGTTTAATGTTCAAGTTCACTTCACTTCGAAGGTCACCTTCAACTTTATAATCAGCGTCCAAGATACGGCGCAAGGTTGTTAGTTCAGATTCAGTCAGGTCTTTAACACGACGATCTTCACTAATTTCAGCCTTCACCAAAATCTCCCTACTAGAAGTAGTACCAACGCCATAAATATAAGTTAGGCTGATCACAACCCGTTTATCGTTTGGAATATCAACACCAGCTATACGAGCCATTATTCAACCTACCCTTGTCTCTGTTTGTGGTTCGGATTCTCACAGATTACCCGAACAACACCTTTACGTTTAATAATTTTGCACTTTGGACAGCGCTTTTTTACTGAAGCAGATACTTTCATGATTTTTCCTGCTTAGGCTATATTTTATATAGCCCAATACCGACCTAGGATTATACTAGGTTAATTTTCACTTGCCAGATTTAGTCACTGCTTATTACAGAAACCAAATCATTGTAAACTTCGCCAACCGGCCGGTCGCCGTCAATTTCAACGACAAGCCCTTTTTCACTATAATAGTCAAGGAGTGGTGCGGTAGATGCCCGATAAATATTCATGCGATTACGAATCGTTTCCTCATTATCGTCTGCTCGACCTTCAATCTCCGCTCGTTTTAAGAGACGTGATATCAGCATTTCTTCTTCAACAAAAATAAAAGGCACAACTTTAATTGCACCATCCAACTCAACTAGAAACACATTAAGTGCCTCTGCCTGAGCAGGCGAGCGTGGAAACCCATCAAGAATTGCACCATCATCACAATCACTTTGCTGCAAACGATCCTTAACCATGGCAATTGTTACTTCATCTGGAACAAGATTGCCTTTATCCATATAAGTCTTCGCCAACTTTCCTAGTTCCGTCTCGTGTTTAAGGTTAGCCCGGAAAAGATCTCCAGTTGCCACTTGTGGCAAACCCAATTGTTGTTCTAATAACTTTGACTGGGTTCCTTTTCCGGCTCCGGGAGCTCCCATTAAAACAACAAATGTTTTCATTTTCTTTGTCATTTTAACTAACCCTCATAACTACGCATTACCAATTGAGCTTCGATTTGTCGCATCGTATCGATAATGACACCAACAATAATAATCATGCCTGATCCACTAATAATCAAAGCACTTTGGCTGAGCCCATTGATACCCACACCCCATGCGACATAGGCCATGATTCCAGGTAATACAGCCACCAACCCAAGAAATACCGCGCCAACAAATGTGATGCGAGACACAACTTTAGTAATATACTCATCTGTACGTTTACCTTTGTCACCGGGCTTTATTCCGGGAATGAAGCCTCCACGTTGGTGCAAAGAACGTCCCATCTTTTGCTGCTGCAACATAACATTCGTGTAAAAGAATGTAAACGCTGCAACAAAGATGAAAAGGAATACCCAATAAATCGCCGGTGCAAAACGGTAAATCTCAATATCAGCACCTGCATTAAATCCCTGGGCAACTGTTCGAGCTAAAGACACTCCAGTAGTTTCAGCACCAGGTACTGAGCCAACCGGTATGAAAAAGCTCGCAATCAACGAAGGGAAGGTCATAATAGAAGATGCAAAAATGATAGGAATCATTCCTGCCGTATTAACCTTAACTGGTAAATGTGTGCTCTGACCTTGATAGACCTTACTTCCACGAATTCTACGACTATACCGTACTGGGATCCGTCGTTCTCCTTCTTGGATGTACACAATCACCAAAACCGTTATTACAATAATTACTAAAAAAGCAACCAGCGAAATAATTCGGTCACCAACGGCATTCTCAGTTGAAACAATTAGGTTCAAAAGGTTTGAAGGGACTTGTGAAGCAATTCCGCCGAAAATTATCAGTGAAATGCCTTGCCCAACACCGTTCTCTGTAATCTGCTCACCTAGCCAGATCGCAAACATTGTCCCAGCAGTCATAGCAAAAAGGGTAACCAATGTGGGAATAATATTAGCCGGCTCGGAGAAGCCAAAGTTTGGTAAAATTTGCCCTAAAGCACCCCCACCCCCAAACTGAAGTCCAACAAGATTAATCTGGCCTACCGCTTGAACAAGTGCCAAAGGCACTGTTAAGTAGTAAGTGAATCGATTAATTCGATTACGTCCTGACTCGCCTTCTTGTGATAGTTCTTCAAGATAGGGAATAACTGGCGTCAAAAGCTGCATAATAATGGAGGCTGTAATGTATGGATAAACACCCATAGAGAGAACCGAAAAGTTCCCAACAGCACCACCAGACAAAAGATTTAACACGCCTAGAAGGCCTTCAAGCCCAGTGCCATTCTCAGTAAACGCAAGCCACTGGAAGACATCTACGCCAGGTACCGGGATATTAGCTACCAATCGGTAGATAACCATCAACATGATGGTTATCAGTATTTTCCGACGGATGTCTGCAACCTGAAAAGCTGACTTTACGGATTCAAACATGAAATGTACTCCTTACGATGCAAGAGGAATTATCTCGACAGTACCACCAGCTTTCTCAATCTGTGCCCGAGCCGACTTTGACACTCGATAAGCTTTCACTGTTAGAGCTACATTCAAGTCTCCATCACCGAGAACCACATAGGGATCAGTCAGCTTCTTCAACAAGCCAAGTCCTTTTAAATATTCTGGGGAAACTTCGGTTTCAGCATCCGCCTCATTCTCTGTAAAAAGACCGATGTTAATTGCTTTGTAGAAGATTTTTCGACGATTTGTAAAACCACGTTTGAAAGGGAGGCGGCGTGCTAAAGGCAACTGACCACCTTCAAAGTAAGGTCCTTTACCACCACCACTACGAGCCCCCTGTCCTTTAGTACCACGGCCGGCAGTCTTACCCTGCCCCGCTGCATGGCCGCGACCCACTCGCTTGCGCTTCTTTTTGCTTCCATCATCTGGACGCAGATCGTGTAATTTCATTTTTAATGAACCTCTTCTACAGATACAAGATGAACTACCTTACGAACCATTCCGCGAATCACAGGTGTATCATCATGCTCAACAACTGAATTAAGTTTACGCATGCCAAGCGCCAGTATCGTACGGCCTTGATCTTTACGGTATCCAATTGCACTCTTTTTGTAAGTTATTCGGAGTTTGTTAGCCATTTTAGCGACTCCAGAAAGGGCTAACATCAACCGGCTCTTTGCCGCGAATGGTAGCCTCTTCATGAATATATTTCATCTGATTCAATCCATCGATAGTTGCACGAATCACATTTAATGTGTTGTCACTACCAAGTGATTTTGACAAAATATCTTTATATCCAGCGGCCTCAATGACAGCTCGCACACCACCGCCGGCTATTACACCGGTTCCAGGGGATGCTGGCTTAAGCATAACACGAGCTGCACCATGCTTTCCGAGTACTTCATGAGGAACTGTTGTTCCTACCATGGATACAGATGCCATATTACGCTTGGCGATTTCAATCGCTTTGCGAATCGCATCGGGAACGGTACGGGCCTTGCCGATACCCATCCCCACTTTGCCTTTATTATCTCCAACAACAACAGTGACACGAAATGCAAACCGACGACCACCCTTAATTACTTTCGCAACACGAGCGATATCGATAATTTTTTCATCAAATTCAGGTTGAATTTGATTAAAATCAGATCCACGGCCCCGACCACGATTGCCACCAGCTTTGTTGTTACCACCCTTGCTGTTATTGTTGGTATTACCTCTATTCTGTCCCATTTGGTGAGTACCTCTCTAGAATTCTAGTCCGCCTTCGCGTGCACCGTCAGCCAAGGCCTTGACCCGGCCATGATATCGAAATCCGCCGCGATCAAAAACCACGGCTAATACACCAGCCGCTTTGGCTCGTTCTGCAACAGCCAAACCAACAGCTTTTGCCTGTTCAAACCTTGGCTTGTCACTCATATCGCCAGAAAGAGCTTTATCAATTGTTGAAGCTGAAGCCAAAGTTGTTCCAGTTTCGTCATCAATAACTTGGGCATAAATATGCTCGACTGAGCGAAAAATATTTAAGCGAGGACGTTCAGACGTTCCTACTAAATTACGCCGCATGCGGTAATGACGACGTTTACGTGCTTTTGCTGATCCTACTGCCATCTTATACCTTGCCTGCTTTACCAGCTTTACGGCGAACGTGCTCACCCATGTAGCGTATACCTTTACCTTTATAAGGTTCTGGCGGACGTACTTTACGAATCTGAGCGCTAACTTCACCAACAATTTGTTTGTCAATTCCGGTAATGATGATTGTTCGGCCTCTATCTTCTACCGCAAACTTTGTTTCCGGAGTCGGGGCTTTCATTTCTACCGGGTGAGAATAACCAACATGCAAGATAAGGTCGTTACCGTTCATTTCTGCACGATATCCAACCCCTTGCACATCAAGTTTCTTTTCAAACCCTTCACTTACACCAATAACCATGTTATTGATTAAAGATCGGGTAAGACCATGTACAGCTCTGTGCTGCCGAGAATCGGTCGGCCGAGATACAGTGAATACGCCATCTTCTTTCGAAAAAGCCATATCTCTGTTGAATCGACCAGTTAGCGATCCTTTAGAACCTTTAACTGTGATTTCGCTACCCTGAATGTCGAGTGCAACACCTTTCGGAAGCGAAATTGGCATTTTACCAATACGTGACATTTCGGGTTACCAAACCTTGCACAAAACTTCGCCGCCTACTCCTAAGCGGCGCGCTTTGCGTCCAGTCATAACACCTTGGGATGTTGTAACGATAGAGATACCCATACCGCTCAATACCCAAGGGATATCAGATTTTCCAACATACATACGACGACCAGGTTTACTAACACGCTGTAAATCAGTAATAACTGAGCGCTTAGTCTTCTTGTCACCAACATATTTTAAAGTAATTTGCAAAATTGCAGATGGCTTTGAATCAACTACTTCAAATTCAGTAATATAGCCTTCTGCTTGCAATACTTTTGCAATCGCCACTTTTGCCTTTGAAGTCGGCATAGATACCGACTTGTGACCACGTTTCAGGGAATTCCGGACACGGGTCAACATATCGGCCAGAGGATCACTCATTGACATGGGGTTTCTCCTTTACCAGCTAGATTTGGCCAGTCCGGGGATATTCCCCTTAAGCGCCTGCTCACGCAGGCAGATTCGACAGAGACCGAATCGACGATAATAACCGCGGGGACGGCCACACAAGGTACAGCGATTTCGTACGCGGTTCTTGTATTTGCGATTTAACTCGCGGGCAATCATAGATTTTTTTGCCATATGATTTTTCCTGTCTACCGTTTAGCTTTTCTTAAACGGCATACCCAGAAGGGCCAATAACCGTCGCGCTTCTTCATCTGTTTGAGCAGATGTAACCACACTAACACTTAGACCGCGAATCTTATCGATCTTATCGTAATCGATTTCTGGAAAGATGAGTTGTTCCGTCAGGCCAAGCGTGTAGTTTCCACGACCATCAAATGCATCAGGCGAAACACCTTGAAAGTCACGTGTACGAGGAAGAGCAAGGTGGATGAGGCGCTGTAAAAACGACCACATTTTTTTACTCCGTAGAGTAACCTTAATCCCAATAACACGACCTTCACGCAATTTGAAGCCAGCAATGGACTTGCGCGCTTTATTCAACACCGGTTTTTGACCAGTGATTTGTTGGATGTCATTAACAGCAAATTCTACCGCTTTTGAATTATCCAACGCTTCGCCAAGTCCCACATTAATGACAACTTTTTGCACTTTGGGAACTTGGTTCACATTAGTATATTCAAACTCTTTCATCAAGGTTTGAATAATATCTTCTTGATACTGTTGTTTCAGTGGTTTAAACATTTTCTACTCCAGCCAGATGATTCACTTACATCTGGTGACGAGCGAATTTAAAAGTTAATACTAACTTTTAAATTAAATATCCTTTCCGCTTTTTTTAGAAAAGCGAACCGGTTTTCCATCTTCATCACGGCGAACACCAATTCGAGTGGGCTCACTTGTATGAGGGCAGACCAGCATAACATTCGAAATGTTAATGGGGGCCTCAAACTCAACGATTCCACCCTGAACTTGTGTGCGTCCAGCTTGACGTGGTTTTTGATGTTTTGTACGTCGATTGACACCTGCTACCACAATACGATTCTGACGAGATAAAACTTGAGTTACTTCCCCAGTCTCACCTTTATCATTACCCGCAATGACAATAACAGTATCACCTTGTTTAATACGCATAATCTTACCTACTAAAGCACTTCTGGTGCTAGTGAAAGGATACGGTTGTATCCTCTTTCACGTAATTCACGTGCCACTGGCCCAAAAATACGGGTGCCGATTGGGTTCTTGCTGTCAGGATCTATAATCACAGCTGCATTATCATCAAAACGGATATAACTACCATCCTGACGACGGTATTCCTTTTTGGATCGCACAATGACTGCACGAACAACAGCACTCTTTTTAACAGTCCCATGTGGAGTTGCTTTCTTTACCGTCGCCACCACTAAGTCACCAACATGACCATAGTAGCGCTTTGAGCCGCCAAGAACTTTGATAACAAGCAGTTCTTTTGCACCTGAATTATCGGCAACATGTACTCGACTTTCTACTTGAAGCATGATTTTCCTCTAATTTTAGTGGACAACAGAAAGAGCCCATCGCTTCTGACGACTGAGCGGTCGTGATTCAATAATAGTGACGCGATCACCAACTTTACAAACGTTCTCTTCGTCATGGGCCTTATATTTCTTTACAAGTGTAATGACTTTTCCATAAAGTGGATGACGCTTGGTTGTTTCAACTGCAACAACAATCGTTTTGTTCATTTTGTCGCTAGTTACTTTTCCAGTTAAACGTTTACGCTGTTCCTGCATTATGCCACCTCGTAACTATCTACCTTTTCAACAGGTAGGATATTTTCTCTTTGGCGGCGGGTGCTACGGCGTTTTCTGTTCAGATCTACCTGAGCAGTTACTAGCTCTTTTCCACCATCATCTGACAAGGTAACCTGCCAAATGCCATCTTCATATATATAACGAGCTGCCCCACTCCACTTTTTCCCATCAAGAATAGATGCAACTTCAGGGACTTTTGCCGCTTCAGCTATAGCCCATTCTCTTTTTTGAAGAATTTCATTTACTTGAGCGACTTCTCGTTTGACCTGCCCAATTCTGGCAGTGTTTTCAAGTGATCCAGTTGCTTTTTGAAACCGAAGGTTAAACATCTCTTCACGAGCTTCTTCCAACGCCTCTGCGAGTTCCTGATTACTTAGTTCACGTAGTTCAACGATATTAGCCATCGATTCTACCCTTCCTTAGATATGATCTGAGTTCGTACCGGAAGTTTATAACCAGCTAAACGCAGTGCTTCTCTAGCAATATCTTCAGGAACATCCGCAACTTCAAACAGAATACGGCCTGGTTTTACAACAGAAACCCAGTGATCAACAGATCCCTTACCTTTACCCATACGTGTTTCTGCAGCTTTTGCAGTAACCGGTTTGTCAGGAAAAATACGGATCCAGTAGCGACCACGACGCTTCATATGGCGCACAACAGCACGACGCATTGATTCGATTTGGCGAGCACTTACCCAACCAACAGAAGTGGCTTGGATACCATACTCACCATTAATAAGTGTAGTACCTCCTTTCGCCATTCCTCTCATGCGACCGCGAAACTGTTTGCGGTGCTTCACACGTTTTGGCATTAACATTGCCTGTTCTCCTTAAACTGGGAGTTAGTAAATGAAAACGTATGCTTAATCCAAACAAAGTTTGTTTGGTAGCAACGTACTTTTTTATTTACTCTTTCCAATTACTCAGCAACCGCAGCAGTCTTCTGCGGTAAGACTTCACCCTTATAAATCCAAACCTTGACGCCGATCCGGCCGTAAGTCGTTAACGCTTCAGCCGTACCATAATCAATATCAGCTCTAAGAGTGTTACGTGGTACACGACCATCAATCATTTTCTCACGGCGGGCCATTTCAGAGCCATTCAAACGTCCGGCCACTTCGATTCGAATCCCTTGGGCTCCGAATCGCATCGCCTGTTGAACAGCTCGTTTTATAGCACGACTATGTGAAACACGTCGTTCAAGTTGATTAACAATACTGTCTGCAACCAAAACGGCTTCAATTTCAGGTGTATTAACTTCTTCAATCTCAAGTTTAACAGCTTTACCTGTAAGTTGGCGTAGTTTACCTCGTAATTCTTTTACGGCGGCACCTTTGCGACCAATCATCACACCTGGTTTAGATGTATGAACGATAACCTGCACTTGGTTAGGAAAACGCTCAATTTCCACATTGGCAATACCAGCAGCAGATGCTTCACTTGTGATCAATTTGCGAATAGAAAAATCTTCGCCTAGAAGTTCACGATAGCGGCTGCCTTCAGCATACCATCGTGCTTGCCAATCACGAATAATTTTTAAACGGAATCCATTAGGATGAACTTTACGACCCATAAATGCCTCTCTTACTCTTCATCTTTTTCAGCCAGAATAACCGTGACATGACATTGACGCTTAATGATCTGCTTCCAACGTCCACGGCTTGCAAACCGGCCTCGTTTGAGGCGGCGGCCATCGTCTACAAAAATCTGATGAACAAACAGGTCTTCAGAATCAAGACCAAAGTTCTCTTCAGCATTAGCAATAGCAGATGCAATCAATTTATAAACCGGCTCAGCCGCTTTATTAGGCAGAAAACGGAGAGAATTCATTGCAGCCTCTGCGCCCATGCCCCGCACAGTATCAATTACCAAGCGGGCCTTTTGAGGAGACATGGCAAGGTTCTTATGAATCGCCTTAACTTCAAATAACTCAGCCATTATCTACGTTTCCTTTTCTCTTCTTTTTGAACATGGCCACGATAGGTACGGGTGGGAGCAAACTCACCCAACTTATGCCCAACCATGTTTTCAGTAATATAAACCGGTACGTGACGACGGCCGTCGTGAACGGCAATCGTGTGACCGACCATCTGCGGAAAGATGGTGCTGGAGCGCGACCAAGTTCTAATAACTTGACGCTTCCCGTTATCATTCATGTCTTCAACCTTTTTCAGCAACTTAAAGCTTATAAAAGGTCCCTTTTTAAGCGATCGAGACATTCAAACCTCCACACGGAGCAAATTTTAAAAAAAATTGCCCTATACCATTCATCAACGACGTTTCTTTGTGCGTCTACGGAAGATGTATTGATCTGTCCGTTTGTTTTTCCGAGTACGTTTACCCAAAGCGATCTTACCCCAAGGAGTTTTGGGAGCTTTCATACCAATTGGCGAACGCCCCTCACCACCACCATGCGGATGATCATTTGGATTCATAGCTGAACCACGAACACCAGGACGAATACCCCGATGACGATTACGGCCAGCCTTTCCAAGTTTAATGTTACCGTGTTCAAGATTTCCAACTTGGCCTAAAGTCGCCAAACATTCACGAGGGACATAACGTTCTTCACCTGAAGGCAAACGCAACGTGACATACAAATCATGATCTTTCGAAAGAACCTGAGCAGATGTCCCAGCAGCACGAACCATTTGTCCGCCTTTGCCTGGTTGGAATTCAATATTGTGGACTTGCGAACCAAGAGGCATCAAACTCAATGGCATCGTATTGCCACTTCGAATTTCAACCTGCTTATGGCTGCTAACAATCGTGTCACCTACTTTTAGTCCAAGTGGAGCAACAATGTATCGTAACTCTTGATCTTCGTAACGGACAAGAGCAATACGAGAAGTACGATTTGGATCATACTCGATTGACTCTACCAAAGCTGGCACGTCAAATTTATTGCGCTTAAAATCAATCACGCGGTAGCGTCTTTTATGACCGCCTCCACGATGCCGAACCGTGATTCTTCCACGGCTATTACGGCCTGCCCGCTTCATCAACCCTACAGTTAATGATTTTTCAGGGCTTGTCCGAGTAATCTCTTCAAACGAATAACCGCTACTATCGCGGCGTCCGGGAGATGTCGGTTTAAATACCTTTACTGCCATATTTCCTCCAGAGAACTTGTATCTTTTTCTAACCTAGTTGGAACAGTCCCAACCGGCCGAAAAGAGTATCTCTGCTAATCAATCTAGGAAACCCCTTCAAAAAGATCAATTGATCCATCTGTAAGAGTTACAATTGCTTTTTTATAAGCCGTTTTACGAGTCCGCAATTTCCGCGTACGGGGAGAGCGACCCATTTTTGCCGGCATATTAGCAACTCTGACCTTGTCTACAACAACATCAAAAGCTTTTTCTACAGCATCCTTAATCTGAATTTTATTTGCGCGAGCATCTACTACAAACGCATACTGGTCCAGTTCGGTTGCCTGATAGCCACTCTTTTCAGTAACAATTGGCACACGAATAATATCACGCCAATGCATATTACTTTCTCCTTACTGATAATATCAGTTGCGTCGTCCACCCTGCAGTTCTTCCTGCAGCTTTTCAAGTGCATCCCACTTCCCATCAGCTGCTAATGCAGCTTGTTCTGGCCAAGTATCAGGATGCGCAATCCGGACTTTTCCTTGCAGCATCTCTTTAATCTGATCAACGCTCAATGCTGCGAGCTGTGCAAATGTAGTAATGTTTTCATTTGCAAGCGTCAAAGCGATTTTAGGGCCAATCCCTTCTATCTTTTTGAGATCGTCCGGATCAGCATTTGAGGTCTCAGCGACTTCATCAGCTCGAGCGTCTTCAGCCATTGCTTTTGTGTCTTCTGCGGCAGACTTCGCTTCAGCATTTGCCTCTGCACGTACAGCCTCTGTATCTTGCTGAGCTTTCAACTTGAGTGCTTTGATTTCCGATCTAGCTTTGGCTTCAGATTCGTCTTCAGCATACTCAGATGGATCATAACCAGTTCCATCTGCAATTTTATCTGTTGATAGCCATGTTGAAATAACATCAAGAGATTTAACAGAAAGGAGAACTTTCTCAAATCCAAGCAAGTCACGAATGTTCAGGTACATCGCATTGAGTGCCTTTACATCTGCTAAATTACGAGCGGATCGCTCAACAGCAAAATCATTGGTTGGGATCACAAGCAAAGTGCTATTATCACCAGCCACTGCACCCACAAAGTTTTTCATGTCCTTTGTCTTTGGTGCATCTAGAGCAACATCATCTACAACCAGAATGTCACCATTTGCAGCCTTAACAGTTAAAGCAGAGCGAAGAGCGGCACGCAACATCTTTGTCGGCATCTTCTTTGTGTGATCGCGTGGGACCACTGCATGAGCAATACCACCACCTACAAAAATAGGAGCTTTACGACTACCATGTCGGGCATTACCAGTTCCCTTCTGCTTATAAATTTTACGGTTTGAACGGTTAACTTCACCGCGAGTTTTCGCTTTCTGCGTTCCTTGACGGGCCGCATTCATTTGACGAACCAATGCTTGATGCATTAACCCACGGTTTACCTTTGCTTGAAAGATTCCGGCCGGGAGTTCAGTTTCGCCGACTACCTTGCCGGTCATATTTACGATAGATACTTGCATCGTTAACTCTCCTCTAGCCTTTCACGGCGGAACGAATCATAACCAAGCCACCTTTAGTGCCGGGGACAGCACCTTTAATAGCGATAAGATTACGTTCTTCGTCGACCCGCATAACTTCTAAATTCTGAACAGTCAGACGTTCATTACCCATACGCCCAGCCATCCGCATACCTTTAAATACACGACCAGGAGTAGAAGTAGCACCAATAGAACCTGGTGCACGATGACGGTCAGATTGACCATGAGTTTTTGGTCCGCCAGCAAAGTGATGCCGTTTAACAACACCCGCATATCCTTTACCCTTGCTCTTACCGGTTACGTCAACCATTTGGCCAGCTGAAAACACAGTGACCGCTAACTGTTGACCAACCGAATACTCAGCCACGTCATCCGTGCGAATTTCACGCAGATGGCGCAACGCGGGTACAGGCGATTCGCTCTCGATTGTTTTACGTTCGGGGTGCTTACTGTCAGCTGGAAGCAGACCTAGATGGCCTTTCTGACCACGTGTAAGTCCCTTCTCTTTAAGATCACCAAAACCGACTTGAATAGCATTGTAGCCATCAGTAGCTTCAGATTTAACCTGCGTAACATAGCAGGGACCTGCTTGAATGATAGTAACTGGTGTTGCGACACCATCGTCATCTATCAGTTGGGTCATACCAACTTTTTTACCTAGCAAACCTTTCACATTTACCTCCGGGACTGCCGGCTACTAGACGCAGCCACATCATCCCTGACCCCACAATTAGGAGTCAATAATATGATAAATAAATTAAACAAAACCCAATTGGGTTGAATGTACAAGTAAGAATCTAGCCAGGGGAAGCGAGATCCATAATTCGACTACCCTCATCAGACCCAAAGCACCGGCCTGAACTTCCGTTCTTGAAGCCATCTTAATTTTCTAGATGGCTAAAATCTACTAAATAGAAATTTCAATATCAACACCTGCAGGCAGGTTCAGCCGCATTAAAGTGTCAATCGTTTTTGTATCTGGATTAATCACATCAATCAGACGTTTGTGAGTGCGAATTTCAAAATGTTCGTGAGAGTCTTTGTCAATAAACGGACTCCGGCGAACGGTAAATCGCTCAATCCGGGTTGGCAATGGGACTGGTCCAAGAACTTGTGCGCCAGTGCGCTCAGCTGTATTTACAATACGTCGGGCTGATTGATCAAGGACACGATGATCATATGCCTTCAAACGAATTCGAATTTTTTGTGCCATAGTTGTTACCAGTGAGAATTGTTCCCTAAAAAAAGAGGGCCATAAACTATACCAATTTATGGCCCGGATTACAAAATACTTACGCAATAATTTTGGTAATAACGCCAGCACCCACAGTCAATCCACCTTCGCGAATCGCAAAGCGTGACCCATCTTCAAGTGCAACTGGAGTAATCAGCTCAACTGACATATTTACATTGTCACCTGGCATCACCATTTCAACATCTTCTGGAAGCGTGACCATACCGGTTACATCCATTGTTCGAATGTAAAACTGTGGACGATAACCATTAAAGAATGGCTTATGACGACCACCTTCATCTTTCCGTAGAATGTAAACTTCAGCAGTAAACTTGGTGTGTGGTTTGATCGATCCAGCCTTAGCCAAAACTTGTCCACGCTGGATATCGTCACGTTTAATTCCACGTAACAACAATCCTGCATTATCACCCGCTTCTACCGTATCTAAAATCTTATGGAACATTTCCATGCTTGTGACGGTAACTTTGCCCACTGAGTCAGCCAAACCAACAATATCAACTTCAGCACCTGCTTTCAAAACGCCACGCTCTACACGGCCGGTTACCACTGTACCGCGACCTTGAATTGAGAAAACGTCTTCAACCGGCATCAAGAATGGCATATCAGTTGCCCGCTCTGGTTGTGGAATATATTCATCAACAGCTGCCATCAATTCGCGAATTGGAGCAGATGCTTCTGAGTTCACATCTTCAGACTCGAGCCCTTTCAATGCACTTCCACGTATAATAGGCACTTCATCGCCGTTGAAGTTGTATTGATCAAGAAGCTCGCGCAACTCCATCTCAACAAGTTCTAGCAATTCTTCATCATCCATCATGTCGATTTTGTTTAAGAAGATGACCATCGCAGGCACTTCTACTTGACGAGCAAGTAGAACATGCTCACGCGTCTGCGGCATAGGACCATCTGGAGCACTAACCACCAAGATTGCGCCGTCCATTTGTGCTGCACCAGTGATCATGTTCTTGATATAGTCACGATGGCCCGGGCAGTCTACGTGAGCATAATGGCGATTCTCAGTTTCATATTCAACGTGAGAAATAGCGATAGTAATACCACGAGCTTTTTCTTCTGGCGCATTGTCGATTTGATCAAAACGCGAAAAGTCTGCAAATCCTTGCAAGGCCTGTGTTTTAGTTATGGCCGCAGTCAAGGTTGTTTTACCATGATCTACGTGTCCAATTGTTCCAATGTTTACATGCGGTTTGTCGCGTTCAAATTTTTGTTTACCCAT
>JBLIMP010000003.1:0-49780 GCA_047638855.1 Cellvibrionaceae bacterium
TCGTCGGTGCGCAAATGAGCAACAGCTTGCCCTTCCCGCAATATGACTATGCGATCTGTCACAGTGAACAGGTGATCCAGATTATTACTGGCGAAAATAACGGCCGCCCCTGAGCTGCGCCATTCAGTGATGAGCTCTAACAGTTTCTCCTGATAGCGAATACTAAGCTGATCAGACGGATCATCGATAACAATCAATCTGGGATTGCGAGTCATTACACGTGCAATCGCCAAAATCTGCTGTTGTTCGGCCGGCAAGTTCAACACAAGTTCACGCAAAGACAAAAATCGAATCCCGATTTTATCTAAAATATCGGTCGCCTCTTGATCCATACAGCGGTTGTTTGGAATAAACTGCCAAGGTGATCGGTTTAAAAACCGAAGATGGCTCATCCAGCGCGGCCCAGACCAGCCTAGCTCATTACCAAGAAAGATATTACTCGTGATATCAAGCTGGCTCACTAGCTGAGGCTCTTGATGAATGACCTCAATTCCTAATTCACGTGATTTCCAAGGGGCCGTAAGTTTATCGCCATCAAACCAAACCTCCCCACTGCTGGATGTTTCTAACCCAGCTAGAATCGCAGTTAACACCGATTTTCCAGCACCACTTGTTCCAGCCAAGCCAACCACTTCCCCCACAGACACATCAAAACTAACCTGCTGTAAAGCCTGCAATGATTGGCCGTAGGTTTTTGAAAGATTCTGTATTCGTAAAAGCGGTTCTGACATAAATCTAGGTTAATTGTTATCTATAAGTACCGTTTCGCCACTATGAATATTCGACAATTCTGTCACAGTCCCATCTAACCAAGCAACCGTAAGCTTCGAGATAGTCAGGTTGTCGCCAATACCTAAAATCACGCGCGGGTCGGCCGACGATAGATAACTATCGCCTACCTGCACCTGCCGCATCAAGGTTTGTCCATTTGGTAAGATGGCGGTAATGACAGCCCCTGATGCTTCTTTGTCCGTAAATTCGAGCGTAACTGACCTAGGCGATGTGCTGGCTTGTCGGTTTTCTAACAACATAAGTGCCCCCCCGATTTGGGTGATGGCCACATCCAGGTCGCCATCATTGTCGAAATCGGCCGCAGCCGCCCCCCGGCCGTGAATTTCCCCATAGCTGGCTAAGTTTGTTTCCGCTGAGAAATCAGCCAGTTGCCCCGCCTCACCCTGAGCCGTTTGATTCTGGTAAAAGATAATCGGCATCTTTTCATCGTCGCCCAAAATCGGGACATGACCATTTACCGTCAATAAATCTAGGTCAGAATCATTATCGAAATCTGCCCAGATCGTCCCCCAGCCTGTGATCCCCACCCCGATCTCACCCACACCCAAGTTGCCCGCCACGTCAAGATATGCGGGAACACCTTCCCGGCCGTCATGCTTATAAATCGAGTGGGCTTGATAACCTAAATTAGTGATAAACAGATCAACATGACCATCACCATCAAAGTCTCCGCTGGCAACCCCCATTCCGCTGTTGGTATCATTGATACGGGCCAGCTCGCCAGCTTCTATTAATTGAAACCCAGCTTCATTTTCGGCCGACTCATTCAAATACAGCCGATTCGGGTTGGTATCATTTGCGACCAAAATATCAAGATCACCATCACTATCTACATCTGTCATCAGTGATCCTAATCCATATTCATAATCAGATTCAGGGTCAATTCCGGCCGGTTCTAACCCAACGCGTTCACCCATCTCAATAAAAATAGGCATACCGCTTTCGTCATTTCCCTGATTGATAAAGAGCAAGTCTCGCAGCCCATAATGAGTATTGGGAAAACCCATCGTTGATCCTTCGATCTGATTATTGATGTCCACATAACCAGATACAAAAAGATCAGGCAGCCCATCCCCATTCATATCGCCGACAGAAGCACCTGTCTGCCAGCCGTAAGCATAACTACCGCTGGCTTCACCTACTTCTTCAAACGTCCCGTCTTGCTTATTGATCAACAATAAATTCGCTCGAGAAGTCGTCACGTAAACGTCAGTCCAACCGTCAAGATTAAGATCGGCCGCCACACAACCGTTCCCTCGAATCGACATATCTGCCCCACTCGCCTCGCTTACATCGGTAAATTGACCATTCTCATTTGCAAATAATCTACTAGTGGGCAAGCCACCTTCTTCCGTTTGCCATTGTCCCGCTTCAGCCAGCGCATATGAATTCACGACGTACAGATCGATCCAACCGTTATTGTCATAATCAAGCCAGCAAAGGCCACCACCCATCATCGCAATTGGGTCACCTGAAAAGCCCCAGCGAAAAGCGGAATGTGTAAAATCAAGCCCCACAGTTTGAGCCACATCGACAAAACTAAGATCGTATTCTGGTTGCCTTTGTACAAGTTCAGGATCACTCATCTCTGCATTATCAACCTGAACTAAATCAACGGCCGATTCTTTACCATTAAGCAACAGGCCAATGGCCACGCCGCCAAAATAAATAAGCCCCAGCAAAGCTAGGGCTAAAAACAACGGTTCTTTTTTAAATTTTTCCATCGAATTGAACCATCTTTGTAGGGGTCGAAGGGGGCGGAACCCTCTCATCTATTCGAAACCAGATTGAACCCGCCCCCTTCGACCCGTACTCTAAAATTAAGCAATCCCAGACGAAGCACGACTACGACGTGAATAAGCATCAACCAAAACCGCTGCCAAAAGCACCAATCCGTTGACCACAAACTTCACCCCAGAGTTCCAACCCATCAATCCCATGCCATTCTCAACTGAAGCGATAACAAGTGCACCTAACAAGGCACTTGAAACCCGGCCGGTTCCACCAAACAAGCTGGTACCACCGATAACGGCTGCTGCAATTGAGTTGAGCAACAAGTTACCACCACCTGTATTAGTAGAAACTGATCCCAAGCGTGATGCTAGGATGATTCCACCCACCCCACCCATGAAACTAGAAATCATAAAACAGGCGATTCGGATCATATCAACGTTGATACCGGCCCGGCGTGCTGCTTCGGGGTTGCCGCCCACCGCGTATACATATCGGCCGAAACGGGTACGTGTAGAGATAAACGTCCAGAAAAACAAAAAGACCAGAACAATCACAATCGAAGTGGGAACGCCTCGACCTTCATCTTGATGAGCGTAAAACACAGCGCCGCCTGTTATTAACGCCAGACCTGCAATTTGCAAGATTGATATACCAACCGGTTTTACTGCCAAGTTCTGACGAAGTTTAACCGTACGTTGGTAAAATTCATTTATAGCAAAGGCGATTATCACACCGGTATAAACGGTCCAAGCCCAAAAAGTTGGCAAGAAAGAATTAGCCACACCTTTTACAACCGGATCCTGGATAACGATGGTTCCAGCTCGTGAGTATTGGGTGGTTAAAATTAAAACCACACCCGACCAAGCAAGCAAGCCAGCTAAAGTCACGACAAAAGAAGGGACACCAGCCCGAGTGATAATGACTCCGTGTAAAAACCCGATTAGGGTCGTTGTTAGAAGAGCGACCCCAACAGCCGCCCACCAAGGCCAATTCGCGCCATCTTCTCCACCAACGAGCAAGAGTGTCATCGCCACACTACCAACCGCCCCAACAAACGCAAGGGACAAATCGATTTCGCCAATGAGTAAAACAAAAACAACTCCGGTTGCAATAGATGCGATCCCGGAAACCTGCAATAGCAAGTTAACATAGTTTCTAGGCGTAAAAAAGTTTTTATCAAATGCTAAGTAGCCAAAAATAGAAATGATGAGAATCAGGCCGACAATAATAGGCAAAGAGCCCAAATCTCCAGCTTTTATCCGGCTCCACCATGAAGAAATGTATTCAGATAAAGTTTGCTGTTGTCTACGACCGCCGCTAAATTCTTGATTAGTTATTTCGCTCATTTTTATTCCACCATTCCTGGTACTGTGTCTAGCTCACCGGCCGTAATCGCATGTACCACCTCTTGCTGTGTTGTTTCGGAAGGGATGAACTCCGCCACTTTCTGCCCTAATCGCAAACAAGTTATGTGGTCTGCCACTTCAAAAATATCGTGCAAGTTGTGCGAAATAATCACAACGGCCAAGCCACGATCAGCCAAACGGCGCACCAAATCGAGAACCTGACGGGTTTGGGCAACACCCAAAGCGGCCGTTGGTTCATCAAGAATCACGAGCTTCGAGTTCCACATCACCGCTTTTGCAACCGCAATCGCCTGCCGTTGCCCGCCGGATAAACCAGCAACCGCCTGGCGTACCGATCGAATTGTTGTAACAGAGAGGGAATCCAGCGTTTTTATCGCCTCTTGTTCCATCTTTGATTCGTTAAGAAGAAAACCGCTTGTGAGTTCTTCACGCCCCAGAAACATGTTCGCAACAACATCTAAATTATCAGCTAAAGCTAAGTCTTGATAGACCACTTCGATCCCTAAATCAGCCGTATCACGCGGGCTGGTAATCGTTACTTTTTTGCCTTCAAAAAAGACTTCCCCATCATTAAATTTGTAGATCCCGGCAATGCCTTTAATCAGGGTTGATTTTCCAGCTCCATTATCCCCAACCAGCGCCATCACTTCCCCAGCTTTACAAGTAAAATCAACTTTATAAAGAGCCTGAACAGCACCAAAGTTTTTTGATACCCCTTTCAACTCAAGTATTGGTCTATTATCCATATCTTTATCCTAATTCAATTATTTAGCCTCTAAGGTTTGTACAAACCTTAGAGGCTAAATCAACTTACAGTGTTCTGCCTACAGGCTATTAACCATTAACGATCTGCTGGACAGTATTGTTCGAAATCGCCTACACAAATCTCATCCCAGGTCCGGAAACCATCAGCAATGACTGTTTCAGCAACATTACTAGCGGTTACACCAATCGGTGCGAGCGCCACGAATGGTACATCATTAGTCCCGTTGTTCAAGGTTAAGCCACCGGTTAATTCTTCCATATCCATGCCGCTTGCAAGGGCGATAGCCACGTTAGCGGCCGCATATGCTTCAGCTTTAATCGGCTTGTAAACACTCATCGTCTGGTTGCCAGCAAGTACCTGCTGCAACCCACCCACAGTTGCGTCTTGTCCTGAAACAGGAACGGTTGTTGGGTCAATTCCAGCATTGTCCAGAGCCTGAATCACAGCACCGGCCAATCCATCGTTCGCCGCAAACACGGCGGTGACTTCATTGTTAGCTGCTGTCAGAATCTGCTCAAATACAACAAGGGCTTCCTGATTGTCCCAACCTGGCACCCACTGATCATCAACCAGTTCCCAAGCACCACTATCAATGAACGGCTGAGCCGCACCTGAATAGCCATCACGGAAAAGAGTCGCATTGTTGTCAGTTGGACCACCATTTAGGTAAACCACCTTTGGTGAGTCCTGAGCATCGATGATCGGCACAAGTACGTCAGCCATTGTGGCCCCAACTTGAACATTGTCGAAAGATACGTATGCATCTGCACCAGCACCTTCAATAGTCAAACGATCGTAGTCGATGACCTTCACACCAGCCGCATGGGCGTTTTCAATGATGGCTGCGCCTGAACCTGAGTCCAAGTTAACAATCAAAATCACGCTAGCACCCGCAGTAATCGCTTGTTCAGCTTGAGTTTGTTGGGTTGAAGCATCACCTTCAGCATTGACAATGTTGTATTCAACACCGGCCGCTTCAAAGGCTTCTTCAAAGAAACGACGGTCATCAGTTTCCCAGCGGGCTGATGATGCAGAGTCTGGAAGAAGAACCCAAATTGAGCCTTCAACAGCACTTCCGTCCATTACGCTAGAACCAAGATCGATCATTGCGCCATCTGCGCTTGGGCAGAATTGAGCAAAATCGCCGACGCAGATCTCTTCCCAAGTGCGGAAGCCATCTGCAATAACAGTTTCAGCAATGTTATCGACGGTGACACCAATTGGATCAAGAGCCAAGAATGGAATCTCGTTTGTACCGTTGTTTAGAGTCAAACCACCGGTTAGGGCCTCTAGATCATCGCCGTTTAGCAATGCGATTGCTGCATTAGCGGCCGCAAATGCTTCGCCCTTAATCGGTTTGTAAACAGACATTGACTGGTTGCCAGCCAAAACCTGTTGCAACCCACCCACGGTAGCGTCTTGCCCAGAAACTGGAACAGTAGTTGGATCGATTCCCGCGTTAGCCAGAGCCTGAATCACTGCACCAGCTAATCCATCATTTGCTGCAAAAACAGCAGTAATGTTGTTGTCGGCCGCTGTTAACATCTGCTCAAATACAACCAAAGCTTCTTGATTGTCCCAACCAGGAACCCATTGGTCATCAACCAAAGTCCAAGAAGCATCATCAAAATGAGATTGTGCGATACCCAAGTAACCATCACGGAACAGAGTTGCGTTGTTGTCAGTGGGGCCACCGTTCAAAAATGCAACTTGAGGATCATCTTGGGCATCGATTAGAGGCTCAAGAGCTTCACCCATTGTTGCGCCTACACGTACATTATCAAATGATACGTAAATATCAGCACCAGGACCTTCAACGGTTAAGCGATCATAATCGATAACCTTCACACCGGCCGCACGTGCATTTTCAATGATGGCGGCACCTGAACCAGAGTCGAGGTTAACCATCAAAATAACTTTAGCACCAGCGGTAATCGCCTGCTCAGCTTGGGTCTGTTGGGTAGATGGGTCGCCTTCAGCGTTAACAATGTTGTATTCAACACCAGCCGCTTCAAATGCTTCTTCAAAGAAGCGACGGTCGTCAGTTTCCCAACGGGCTGATGATGCAGAGTCTGGCAATAAGACCCAAATTGAGCCTTCGAGATCACTGCCATCTGCCATTTCTTCAGTGACAGCCATGCCACCCTGATCTTCTGGGCAATATTGAGCGAAGTCACCCACACAGATTTCTGCCCATGTGCGGAAGCCGTCTGCGATAACCGTTTCAGCCACGTTGTCTTTGGTTACACCAATCACATCAAGTGCGATAAATGGAACATCGTTGGTGCCGTTGTTCAGGGTATTGCCACCGGTCAACGCGTCTAGCGAGTCTCCGTTTAGCAGTGCGATGGCTGCGGCTGCGGCCGTCTCTGCTTCTGCTTTGATCGGTTTGTAAACAGACATCGACTGGTTACCAGCCAAAACCTGTTGCAACCCACCAACGGTTGCATCTTGACCTGAAACAGGAACGGTTGCTGGATCAATTCCAGCGTTAGCCAAAGCCTGAATCACTGCACCAGCAAGTCCATCATTGGCCGCAAATACGGCCGTAATATTGTTATCAGCCGCAGTTAGCATCTGCTCGAATACAACCAAAGCTTCTTGATTGTCCCAGCCAGGAACCCACTGGTCATCAACCAAGGTCCAGTCGCCACTGTCAAGATATGGTTGAGCAACACCCGCATACCCGTCACGAAAGAGGGTTGCATTGTTATCGGTTGGTCCACCATTTAGAAAGGCAATCTGTGGGTCATCTTGTGCGTTAATTAGTGGCTCGAGAGTGGTTCCCATTGTTGCGCCAACACTCACGTTATCAAATGATACGTATACGTCAGCACCTGGCCCTTCAACGGTCAAACGATCGTAGTCAACAACTTTAACACCAGCCGCATGTGCGTTTTCAATAATGGCTGCTGCTGAGCCTGAATCAAGATTAACCATTAAGATAACCTTTGCACCAGCAGTGATCGCTTGTTCAGCCTGAGTTTGTTGGGTTGAAGCATCGCCTTCAGCGTTAACGATGTTGTATTCAACACCGGCCGCATCAAAAGCTTGCTCAAAAAAACGGCGATCGTCAGTTTCCCAACGCGCTGATGAAGCTGAATCAGGCAAAAGGACCCAGATAGAGCCAGCATCTACCATTTCTTCTTCAACCATTTCACCAGAATCTTCTTCAACAGCTTGTGGTGGATTCCCACCACAAGCTGCCAAGGCTGCAATCAATCCGATTGCTATGATTAATGTCATCATTTTCAAATACGTCTTCATCTATCTCTTTCTCCTTCTTAGGTTAAATTAATCTAAAAAAATAGGGGGAAAATTCTCGATACCTACATTTTGTAAAACAAGAAATAAGCCATCAAACGTCCCGAACAATTTAATTTTCGGATTCCACCCAAAATATGTGCAGAATTTACGAATTAAAAGCTTATCTTTTGGGCATCTTTTCTGTCAGAGGGTTCTCCCTTGCAAAATTCAGGTAAAACCCTAGACCAAGCTAGGGGATTCCCCCCCAATACCTCTGTGTCAATTCGTGGTTACATGGATTAGTTACCAAGTGGCTCGGATCATTTAGACTGATGCAAGTTTGAAGTACGCCAAAACTAAAGCTCCGTTACAATAAGCTCTATGAACCCAAGTCAAACAAAATCTCGAATCCTTCTCGCTGATGATCATGAAGTGGTTCGCTCTGGCATTCGTAATGCTTTGCGCGACATGTTAGACATTGAAATTGTTGGGGAGGTAGGCAATGGGATTGCGCTTAAGCAGATGTTGGCGATTCATCGGCCAGACGGCCTTTTGATCGATGTGGCCATGCCGGATTTTGATCCAATCGCGGATATTCGAACCATACGAGCCACATACCCCGATATGCGAATTCTAGTCGTCAGTGCACATGATGATGATGTGTATGTACAAGGGCTATTAGGGGCAGGAGTCAATGGCTATCACATGAAAGATCAGCCTTTGAGCGACCTACGGCTGGCTGTACAACGGGTTTTAGCCGGTCAACGTTGGGTTACCGGCCGATTGCTCGATAAACTCGTCACAGCATCAAACACACTCAAACCATCCCACCAATTAACCCGGCGACAAAAAGACATACTCAGCCAACTGAAACAAGGGTTTGACAATCAAACGATTGCTCGCAATTGCGGACTTAGCATCAAAACAGTCGAAAATCACCTGACACGCATCTATCGGCAGCTCGGGGTCCAAAGCAGACTTGAAGCGGTTAGCTTCCTCATGCGCAATCCACACTTGCTAGAGAATTACGACAGCCCTTATGAGCCAACTCACAATAAGAGAACTTCTTCAGCCATATCCGGCCAACCTGTGATTCTTTTAGTTGATGACAATCATCGCTACCGAAAAATGCTACGCCAAACGCTTGAACGACTGGTTCCAAATGGTCATATTTCTGAAGCAGGTAACATACTCGACGCAGTTCAAATGGCTCGTTCCTACAGCCCTCAACTAGCCTTGGTCGATGTGGTCTTGGGGAATGAAAGTGGTATTGACTGCACACAAGCCTTAGCAAAGCTTCCAAACTCACCACGGATTGTTTTAATCACAGCCTATCCTGATCAAGAATTTCGACATTCCGGCCGTGAAGCGGGGGCTGCAGCTTTGGTTGATAAAAAGGATTTGAACGTTGACGTATTGCGCCAAATTGTGGCAGATATTTGATACACAGCTTCAGAAAGTCATATATTCCCGATTAATTCCCGCCTTATGGTTGGGCTACTGAGGCTTTTCTACCAACGATTTTTCTACTTTGTGCCCAATAGACCCTTTGGGCTATTGGTGAAATATTTAGTATTTTTACCGTATAATTCTTTCCCCCTTGCCTCTTGCGCTAGGGTCTTTTTTATCTATGGCTCCATCTAAATTGAGCTATGAGCAGAATCTAGCTACACAAAACTGACAACTGCCCATCTACAACTGATGATTAGATACATTATTTCATGTAATCGTCAGTCAAAATTTCCCAAATTAAATGAAAAAATATAGTTTTATCTTACTTATTTCCCTGCTATTCGCTTTAGGTGCCTGTGGTGGTTTTGAAGACGACGAGTTTTACGATGACGAATCGTTTGATGAAGAATATCCGATATCTGAACAAGAAGATTATGATGATTATGAAGAAGATTACGAAGAGTCAGAGCCAGCTGAAGAAGAACCTGAAATAGCAGAAGAAAGCGTTCCACAGCGTCCGGCCGCTCAACAAGATGGTGAGTTTGTTGAAGGAGATTGTCCTTTTTCGTCCCAAATCGCCCAACAATATAATTTGACATGTGGCATGTTACATGTGCCAGAAAACCGTGAATCAGGTAGCGACAAAATGATCCAGTTGGCGGTCACCATTTTGCCGGCCGCCAATGGTAATCCTGAGCCCGACCCTGTTATTTATCTTGATGGGGGTCCAGGTGGCAGTGCCGTTGCTGGTTTTGAAAGTGATCCTGATGGTTGGGCACAATATGGATTTGCTCAAAATAGAGACTTGGTCTTATTCGATCAACGCGGTACTGGCTATTCGATTCCCGAACTAGATTGTGACGAAAGTGATGAAAACGCTGATGCATATGAACTAGCTGAAACGTGTAAGGCTAGCTTAGAAGCAGAAGGGATCGACCTGTCTGCCTATAACTCTGTAGAGAGTGCGGCCGATGTCGCAGCTTTGGCCAATGCACTAGGATATGACACGTATAATCTGCTTGGCATCTCATACGGCACCCGCTTAGGATTGGCCGTCATGCGCGATCACCCTGAAGGGTTGCGTAGCGTGGTACTTGATTCGCCATTCCCCCCGAATGCGAATCCGGCCGAAACGGAAGCGGCACTCACATGGGGCCGGTTCGAGGCGATTCTTGATGCTTGTGCAGAAGATAGTGACTGCGCGGTGACTTTTCCAAACTTAGAACAAAAATTACTCGACACGGTTGACGCAATGAATCAAGAGCCTGTCGATGAAATCTATGGCGATGATTTGGTTGCATTGATTCAGCAAATGCTATTCAGTGCCGACGAATATGCATTTTTAATCCCATTGCTCATTGACCAAGCATCACAAGGAAATTTAGATCTCTATTTTGAGCTTGAGCCAGATGTATTTGCAATGGCCCCGGCCGGATTGCTCACCTCTGTCCGTCAAACCAATCATCAAATCAAACGGCAAGATGTTGACGATGGTGAAACGGATGGGGATGCCCAAGGCATGTACAACTCGGTTATGTGCCACGATGAATTCGCGTTTGCAGACATTGATACGGCCGATGCTTACACGGCAAACAACGTTCCAGACCAGCTGTATACCGGTCTGTTTTTGGGCACAGTTGACCAATTTTCAACGTGCGACGTTTGGGACGTGGGGTCGGCCGAAGCCTATGTCGATGCGGCCGTCGTGTCAGATATTCCAACCTTGGTTCTAGTCGGCGAATTTGATACAGCCACTCCACCAGTTTGGGGTGAACTAACGGTTGAGACCCTCTCGAATGGCATTCTTGCACAAATTCCTAGTGCAGGTCATTCGCTTGTTTCAACCAATGATTGCGCTATTAGTCTAATGGATGCGTTTTTCAACAATCCAACATCGCTTGATACAAGCTGCATCGATCAAATTGAACCTCTGTATTTTGAACTACAATAAGATCAAACATTGACATTGGCAAATACACCTGCTAGGCTGTCAGCCACATTCAAAAACTTAAAAGCGTTGAAAGGGAAATATCCTTGTCGGTCAGTCAGTCTCAGCGAGTGATGAAATGGTGCGAGCATCACATTGACCCCACAAAGATGACACCCTAGAGCTGGTCAGGAAACTGATCCCGGGACACGCCCGTTATAGCGTTAGGCTCGATGGTCTTTGATTTTCCTATCGAACTGTTCAAGGTTTTAGCTAGCTAAAACAAATGGCGGTGGTACCACGTGCGATTTACATAAATTTAATCGCCCGTCCTCCAATTTTATATTGAGGGCGGGCGATTTTTGTTTTAAAGTCACCGCACGGAATAAGAATCAAAAGCTATCTGGCTGATAAAGTTGCGGCAATTTCAAGCTGTGTGTATTTAAAAACGCACCGCTTGAAATTAGCCGAATGGCGGTGGCACCGCGGACAAATGAAATGTCCGTCCTCCAGTTAGGGCGGACGTTTTTGTATTTCCGCCCTGTTGTTAACAACTGTTCATTTAACTAGGAGATTTAAAATCATGAACACGGTAAAAACAACAGAAATGGGTCATCATGAAGGGAAACGCGTGACATTACAAGGTTGGGTTCACGCCATCCGCCAAATTGGCGGAATTAGCTTTGTCATTTTACGTGACGGCTATGGCACAGCACAGGCGATATTTGAAGGGGAACATACTGCACTTCCACAACCGGAATCGGTGGTGTGTTTAACGGGATTGGTTGTCTCTAATCAGCAAGCTCCAGGTGGGGTGGAAATCGTTCAACCAAAGCTTGAACTTATCGCAGCGGTTGAAGAAACGTTACCTGTGACAATGGGTAAAAAGGAGCTAAAAGCGGCGCTTCCAACGTTGCTCGAACAAGCGGTTGTTCTCAATCGGCATCCTAGCAGGCGAGCTGTTTTCAAGCTTGCGGCCGGGACAATGCAAGCCTTCCGGCATACGCTGAATCAACGCGATTTCACTGAAATCCAATCCCCAAAACTAGTTGGCAGTTCAACCGAAGGTGGGTCAAATGTGTTTGAAGTTCCCTATTTCGGCCGTAAAGCCTGGCTGGCTCAGAGCCCTCAATTCTATAAGCAGGTTATGGTGGGGGTATTTGAACGCGTTTACGAAGTAGGACCGGTTTTCCGGGCCGAAGCCCATGACACGTCTCGACATATCAATGAATATGTGAGCTTAGACGTTGAATTCGGTTTTATTAAAAACCATTTTACAGTCATGGCATTGGTGCGGGATTTAATGGAAGAGATTTTCACCTCGTTAAAGACGCAGTATCCAAACGAGTTGGCACTCTTAAATGCAAGTGTGCCCAATGTTCCGGCCGAAATTCCGCATATCCACTTTAGAGAAGCACTGGAATTGATCACAAGCGAAACGGGTGAAAACGTCATCGGTGAAACTGACCTTTCACCACAAAACGAACGCTGGCTGGGGAAATGGGCACAGGAAACTCATAAGAGTGACTTCCTGTTTGTAGTTGGATATCCGATGTCAAAACGGCCGTTTTATACCCACCCAGACCCAGCAAACCCCATCTGGTCTAATTCCTTTGACTTGATTTTTAGAGGCACAGAGCTAATTACTGGCGGCCAAAGACGGCATCTGTATACCGACTATCTCAAAGCTTTAGACCAAGCGAATTTGCCCTCAGAGCCATTTAAGCATTATCTTGATGCATTCAAGTTTGGCATGCCTCCGCATGGAGGTTTTGCCATTGGCTTAGAACGGCTCATTATGCAATTATGTGGTTTATCGAACGTGAAATTGGCTACGCTCTTTCCAAGGGATATGAAGCGTTTGGTTCCATAGATCCCCCTTCTCCTCAATAAAGATAGACAGAAACAAAGACTTGGACCAGTTCGCTCCTTCTTCATGCGTGCTGGTCCTTTTATGCTATTTAATTTCTTGCTTAATTTCTGATAATCAGAGTATGCGAAAAAAACCGATTTTCATAAACGTGCTTTTACACACTGGTAGATTTAAAATATTCGATTAATCTTAGTAGGTTATCCACCAAGGAAAGAAGAGGAGTTTTTTATGAACTATGACTATATTATTGTGGGAGCAGGTTCAGCCGGTTGTGTAGTTGCGAATCGCTTGAGTGCCAGTGGAAAACACAAAATACTTTTGTTAGAAGCTGGCGGACCTGACAAAGCTAAAGAAGTACACATCCCTGCCGCCTTCAGTAAATTATTCAAAAGCCAACATGATTGGGCCTATGAGACAGAGCCTCAAGAGAACATGAACGGGATGAATCTATATTGGCCCAGAGGGAAGATGTTTGGTGGCTCTAGCTCAATAAATGCGATGATTTATCAAAGGGGGGCACCTTCTGACTATGATGGGTGGGCAGAGAAAGGTAATGAAGAATGGGGGTGGGAAGATGTACTTCCATATTTCAAAAAATCGCAAAACCAAGAGCGGGGGGCTGATGATGCTAATGGGGTTGGTGGACCTCTAAATGTGGCTGAAGCACGCGATTTGCACGTATTGAGCCAAGCCTTTGTTGATTCTGCTGAACAGGCGGGGTACACAAAAAACCATGATTTTAACGACGGACACCAAGAAGGATTTGGTGCATATCAGGTGACTCAGAAAAATGGGTCTAGAAATAGCACGGCGATAGGTTTTTTAAAACCTGCTTTGAAACGGCCGAATTTCCAAGCTGAAACCCATGCGATGGCGACAAAGCTAATCATTGAAAATAAACGATGTATCGGCGTTAACTATAATCAAAACGGTAAAGCAAAAACTGCAAAAGCAAACAAGGAAGTCATTCTATGTGGTGGGTCAATTAACTCTCCACAATTACTAATGCTTTCTGGGATTGGCCCAGGTCAACACCTACAAGACATGGGAATTGAAACCCTGCTAGATCTCCCTGGAGTAGGTCAAAACTTACAAGATCATTTGGCAACCATGGCGACCTGGTACTGCAAACAAAAAATCACCTTAGCTGGAGCTGAAACTTTAGGCAGTTTAGCAAAATATGTTTTATTCAAAAAAGGGATGCTGACATCGAACATAGCTGAATCGGGTGGGTTTGTAAAGCTTAACCCAAACTCTCCTGCGCCAGAGCTTCAATTCCATTTTGCACCTGGTTTTTTTCTTCGGCATGGCTTTGAAATCCCTGAAGAAAATGGAGAAAAATTACATGGGCTCAGTATCGGACCAACCTTAGTAAAAGTAAAAAGCAGAGGCTACATTGAATTAAAGTCGGCCGACCCTTTGGTTTACCCAAAAATTCAGCCAAATTACTTGTCACACGAAGATGATTTGAATATTTTGGTCGAGGGAATTAGGATTGCCCGCAAAATTGTTTGCCAACCAGCTTTAGCACCCTACATTGGAGAAGAATACAAACCTACGGCCGATATACAAACAGACAAAGAATTACAAACCTTTGTCCGGGCCAATACACAATCGCTTTATCATCCAACAGGTACCTGTAAAATGGGAGTTGACCCCTTGTCCGTGGTTAGCCCCGAACTTAAGGTGCATGGGATAAAGGGTCTAAGGATTGCAGATGCATCAATTATGCCAGAAATCGTTAACGCAAATACGAATGCTCCAACAATCATGATTGGCGAGAAATGCGCCGCTTTGGTCTTGGCTGAGGAAGAAAACTAGGTTAGCGAGCTACAGTAATATTATTCCCTCGGATTCGGCAACAAAACAGCGTCTACTCCAATCGTAATAGTATTTCAGAGATAAACCTTTTATCTGCCAATGTTTTCTTCATAAGCAGCTTTGATTAAACCGAACGGCGATTGACTCGGAATAAGTACTTTAAAGCTTGATCCTTGTCCAAAAACAGATTCAACCTCAATTTTCCCATTCATAAGTTCAATAAATTTTTTAGAAATGACAAGCCCCAACCCAGTCCCCTGGAATTGCCGGTTCAAGTCATTTTCAACTTGAGAAAATGGTTGAAACAGATGCTGGATAAAGTTTGGCTCTATGCCAATACCAGTGTCGCTGACGGTAATCGTGACATATTCTAATTCGAGACCTGCAGAAATTGTGATTGATCCTTCATCCGTAAATTTATTCGCGTTGCTCAGCAAATTAATCAAAACCTGTCTCAACTTCTGCACGTCACCATAAGCATAAAGTAATTCATCTACATCTTTTATAACTAATGAATTACCTGTTTTCGCTAACAAGGGTGAGATCAAGCCGGCCGCTTCATTGATAATGTTTAACACGCTAAATTTATCAACCCGAATCGTCATTTGATCCGCTTCCGCTTTTGAAAAATCAAGAACATGATTAATCAGATTTAGTAAATTATGACCAGCTGAAACGATATGACTAACATCATCTTTTATGTTCTCATCAGATTGTTCGAGTTCTAACCCATCAAGAATTAGCTCTCCATACCCGATAATCGCATTCAACGGAGTACGTAATTCATGACTCATATTGGCTAGGGACTGAGATTTAGCCAAGTTTTCTCTAATCGCGCCATCTTTTTCTTGGGTCAGGTTCGATGTACGAGCTTTGACCATGTCTTCCAATTGAGTTTGGTAGCGTATTAGCTCGTCTTTCTGCCGGTTTAACACATCCGACTGATGTCTTAGAACAAACAATGTACGTTTCAACAGAAGCTGCATCAGATAAATAGAAAAGGAGATTACAATTAATTCATACAGTGTTGCAGGTGGCCAATTAGTTTCTTTTAAACCGGTTCGCTCTAAGGTGAATGCAAGTACGAACAGAGTAATAATAATCGCTGTATGAAATCGCAATGCGTTTTCACCAACAAACAAGCTTGCCACAATTAAAAGCGCCGGTACAAAATACAGTCCCGGATCATGAAAGCCGAACGGACTTACAAGAACAACAGCGTAGAATGCACTATAAGCAAAAATAGTCGTGATGATAAAGGCAAGTTTCTGGTTCCCCTGATTTGCAACCCTAATAGCATAACTACAACCACCAATCACACTTATAATAAGAAGTATAGGAAAAAGAAGAATAGATGAGTCTAGGCTTAAATTAAGTAATGGTTGTAAAAAATCTGTAAAGAAAAACATGCTAACCAGCAAGGCTAGCAATATTAAGCAAAAACCGATAGTCAATTTAAGAATTGACTGAATCTTGACAATATTTGATAACGGGTCGAGATTTTGATTCATCTAGTTTAGTGGAAAGATATTGATTAATTACCCAAAATTCTGATTGGCTATGTCGTCAGCTAACATATTCGCAGAATTGTACTTTAGTACTGCACGAGCGGATCGTATCAATAAGACGCCCATATCGCCAACATGGATAAGCAGATAGAGCATCTTTATTATAAGTGCTATATAAATAAGTGCTATATAAAGCAAGTACTTTTAAATTTGGTTTTGATACTGAGCTAGATAGTACTCATCGAACTACATCGGTAACTGTTTTGCACAGATTAACATGTTGTGTGACGTGAAATGCGGCCGCATCTGGGTCTTTATCTGCAATAGCCTGAATTATTTGACGATGTTGACTGATGATTGTTTGAGGCAAGTTTGTATGCTCTTCGGTCCACAAATGAGCAAATGCATCGATTAATCCAGTGACCAAAGCGGACATCAGCTCTGCAAAGAAAGGGTTTTTAGCATATTGTGCAAGACTGATGTGAAAAGCGATATCAGCTTTATGTGGATCGTTGCCAGATAAGATATCGGCCGTTGTTTGCTCAAACGTCTCCCATAATTCTCTCACATCGTCTTCCGTACGACGTGCGGCCACCAGCCTAACAACTTGAACCTCGATTAACCTTCGCACCTCATACAAATCATCGGTACGCGGCCGATTTTGAGCCACCAGCCGAGCAAAAGAGCTCATTACTTGCTCATTGTTAAACTGACTGACATAGGCTCCATGTCTAGGCGTTGTATCAACAAGCCCCATTCCTGCTAACACAGCGAGAGCTTTTCGAACTGAAATGCGACTAACCCCAAACTGCTCTGTCAAAGCTCGCTCAGGCAGAAGTTTATCCCCCGGCCGAAGTTCTCCCTTTTCAATCAATTGCTCAATATGATCGACAATCGTTTGATATTTGGAGGTTTTTTGTACGTGCTTGAGGCTAGTGGGGGATTTTAGAGTCATTGTCTAATCGTTCAGAGCAGGTGCCCAATTCTTAAAAGGTTCAAAAAATGTTACTGGGTATACCACACATTGTCAAACGCTTTGACTTATTGTGTACGGCTTTTTAGCAAGAATCAATTTGCAAGTTGAAAGGCAGTTGCCCAGGCAATCGCCTTATTAAGATTAAGGCGTTTTCGAAAAAATAAATAACCCTTCAATTCGAAAACGCCTCGAGCCGATTCTGAAAATCAATACGATTTCACCCTCATTAATTTTCGGAATCGGCCTAAGCACGCAAAGCCCTCGAAATATTTCGCAAACCATTTTTCAACTGTTCTACTGTCACATGGCCAAAGCCCAATCGAAAATGACGAATATCAGAGCCAAACTGCAACCCCGGCCGAACAATGGTGTCATGATCTGCCAATGCTTGCCAGAATTTAGGCAGATCATCGTCTGAGAAACGTTGTGAATTAAGACGAACACAGCAAAGAGCACCCGCATCAGGAGCGACCCAATCCACATAATCATTCTCATCCGCTTGCCACTGCTTTACTACAGCAAGATGGGCAGAGATATGTTCGCGTTGTTGCGCAAGAATGGTGAGCGCATTCTTAAGGACGGCCGTTGCCAACTGCTCGGTTAGCGACGAATCACAAATGACAATGTTTTGCTTGGCTGCGATCATGCGCTGACGCAAGGACTCATCAGGTATGGTCAGCCACCCCGCCCTTAATCCAGGTGCGCCATACGCCTTTGAAATAGACGAACAAGTCAAGACCCGCGAGGATAACAAGGCAACACTCGGCAACATCTTGGCCTCGTCAAACGCTGCTTCGCGGTAGGTTTCATCAACTAAAAGATAGGCATCAGGTGATTTTTCAGCCATGATGCTGAGTAGTTTCTCGATGTCCGCAACAGGCACACTCACACCGCTTGGGTTTTGTGGGCTGGCAATACTCACCAATCGGGTTTTTTCGGTGAGTTGGTCATGAATTGCGGAAATGTTAAGTTGAAACTGTTGCTCAAATAGATTTTGAACCACAGTAACATCCCAGCTATTGGCTTTTAAGGTATTGTAAGCCTGCTGATAATAAGGCGCGGCGATAATGGCGTGTGAGCCAGATGGGGCAAGTTCGGCCGCTACCAAATAGAGAGCCAATGATGCCCCTTGGCTCGTGATAATCATTTCGGCCGGAACGCCACAATGTCGGCCGATTTCCTGGCGCAAGTCAATTGATCCTTGAATTAAATCACCGTAGCCTAACGTGAAACTTCGTATTATGTCTTCGCCAACAAGGTCGATCAAATCGCCAAAGTTCAGATCAGCTGTCGTACTTTCTGACAGATTATAGGTGCGTGAGCCTGTAAAAACTGAAGGCAATGGTTTAACAGGAAACCGGCCGGGGATAGTCATTAAATTCTCCTTTATTCTTTGGTGCAGGTTTATTCAAATGGGAGTCGTTTGCTTTACCAATCAGTCAGCTCTTTCAGTTTGGCCGCATATCGGCGTGACATCGGAATCTCAATCGACCCATCTTTCAACTTGATTAGGTAACTGCCCGAAAACCACGGAACAACCTCTGCAATATAGTTTAAGTTAATCATATAACCTTTATGCACCCGCATAAATTGATCTAAAGGTAGACGCTCTTCAAGCTCTTTAAGCGTTTGGCGTATCTGTAATTTTTCTCCGGCCGATATCGCCATAAATACCCGCTTCTGTTCCGCTTCGATATACAAAATCTCTTTAAAGTCAACCAACCGTCTAGCCCCGCTCTCGCGCTCACCCCACAGCTTTTGAATTCCATTAAAAGGCCGTTCCGATTCAGGCTGAACGCTTTCTCGGCCGACGATTTGCGCCAATACAGCACGTACCGCCTCTTGTTGCTGATCCATTTGGTTTTGCTTGGCCAATGTTTCACGGATGCGTGTAATCGTTTTAGCCAGTCGTCGCTCGTCAAACGGCTTGACTACATAATCAAGAGCGGCCATTTCAAATGCACGAATTGCATAGTCGCTATACGCAGTTGCAAAGACAAGCAATGGTGGGTTTGCCATTTCCATAATAGCGACCCCGGCCGTTAATCCGTCCACGCCAGGCATGTTGATATCAAGAAAAGCAACGTCAACCCGGTTATTAGTTAAAAAATCAATTGCCTCTTGTCCGCTTTTGGCCTCAGATAAATCAACCTCTGGAACAAGTTGGCTTAAAATGTAGCTTAGCTCTTTGCGGGCAGGTTTCTCATCATCAGTTACTAAAATGCGCATATGTTTCTACCCAATCGGTAATCTCAATTCAACCGTTGTTCCTCTGCCCACAGTTGATTCGATTTTAAGTTGTCCACGCTCGCCGTAAAGCACTTTTAGCCGCTGTTGAATATTATGTGTCCCAATACTGCCTTCTGGTGCTTGATTTGGGTCTAAAACTAAAGCCATACGCTCCGGTTCCATCCCCATCCCATCATCAATGACCTGAATCACCAGGTCATTAGCACCGCTCATTATCATAATTTGCAGTCGGCCGCCATTTGGTTCAGGTGCTATCCCATGAACCACCCCATTTTCAACCACTGGCTGTAAAAACAATGTAGGCACTTCGATATCAAGCAAATCATCATTCTGAACGTACCAAGTCACCTCAAGCCGTTCGTCTAAGCGGGCTTGCTCCAACGCTAAATATGACTTTGTAAACTCAATCTCCTCTCTCAAAGTAACAAATTCACCAGATTTAAGAGCCACTTGAAAAACGTCAGACAAATTTAACAGCAATTGACGGGCCTGTTCCTGATCTGTCCGCACAAAATATCGAATCGTATTGAGCGAATTAAACAGAAAATGGGGATTGATTTGCGCCCTTAAGGCACGCAGCTCCGCCTGTGCAAGTGCAAAGCGGCTAACCTCAGCTTGACGCAGTGCAGCTAGGCTACGCACGTTAAAGGTCAATATCATGAACATTGTAAGAACCAACCCACTGATCAAACCCCCAGCAAAAAGCGGCTCAATAATATAATCTTCATCGAAGACTAAAAATGTAAACACGGTAGGGATAAGTTCAAAAACAAAACCTGTCAAGAAAATAGATCCGGTTCCAAGTTTAAGGATGGATAATAACCGGCCGGTTTGCCCTGCTACAAATCCAGCCCAAATTTTCGCCAAGAGTGATACATCATTCAGGAAAAACCAGCCGAATAGTGACCACCATTCATTTTCATTGAGTAAATTTAAATTATCCTGCGATTCATAAAGCAGGTTTAAACTACCTTCTAAAAAAAAGCTCATCAACCCAATCACAAGACCAAAACGCCATCCGCCAATCAAACCAGCGGCCGTAATGACAAAAAGGCCAAATGTAATTGCCCCGTCGTCAAAGTTGAGAACATAGAAAAGATAGGCTATCTCTATGAGCGCAAAAGCAATTACCAATTGCTGAGTGGGAAAATTCTTGCCCTTATTTGAAACAAACCGATGAAATATCGGCCGGGTGGTTAGGATTACAAGCAAAGCCAGCGGTAAAAGCACCTCTTGTACTGCGAGTCCAAACAGATAAGGATTGGCTCCTTCGCTACTTAGTGCCTGCAATGGGGAAGAAAATATTTCGTTCTGAAATGCTTGAGCCAAAATGTAATAGAGCAAAGTGGCGAGACAAATCAAAACGACAGGCGGAACCCAGGCAGGCCAACGATCTGGCTTAACTATTGTGCGCTGGCCGTCTCGACGCACCGTCATGGGTTCGGTCATAGTTTTATTGTTCGCAATGGGCTGATCTTTATCTTCGACAGAAATACTTGGGATTTGATCCAGAGATGACATCCTCTCAGACTAGCATAACATGTTGATTTTTAGGTCAAAGGTTAGACATCCGGTCAAATGAGGCGACAAGTGGATGTTTGAACCTTCAATCTACCTCCAATCTATTGGATGATTAGTTCGACAAAAACGAACCGGCTATTGGCCACAAGGGGAAAGTCATTTCGCTCGGGCTCAAACAACTCCATGTCAGGGTTATTGATATACAGCATTACTTTGATTTTGTCGCCAATTTCTACCCCTTCAAGTGGAATATCGATGTCATACTGTAATCCTGGAGCCAAGCGTAGTTGACCCACTGGGGGTTCGGGTTCAGCAGGGTCGCTTTCGGCCGATTCATCAACTTCGGCCGGAATTCTTTCGACCACCAGCCATGAATCGATCACCGTACCCACATAACTCACATGCACAGCATCCATGGTCGGATAGCTATCAACAACCAAAAATGCCTCAACGTCTGAACGTAGGGGTGTAAAAAATTGAACCGGTTCATCCATGCCTATTAAAATCGGGTCATCTTCTGGAAAATCAAATACACCGCTCCCATTAGAATCAACAAATAAAGAGATGACAGTCTGATCAGTTACGGCCGCATCATTAATATCAATGACAACAAGCTCTGATGCACCCGCTTTTATTGGGGCAGAGCCTAAGATAGTATCAGGAAAACCATTGCTATCTGGGTCACCAAAAATGACAACAAAGCCGTCTTGTGGGGATGTAATACGACTCACCACAACTGAATCAAGCATAGGTTGGTCAAAAGCGATGATTTCGGCCGGCAAACCTACCGCTAAATCTAATATAACGCTTTCACCTTGAAAAACCGCTGGAGTGTCAATGTCGAACTCAAACTCGCCCACATTGCCAAGGTCTTGCAGAAGATGAATGTGCAAATTGGTAGTAGCAATATGCCACTGGATCGGTACAGAAACGGCCGACTTCCCAGACTTCACAGGAGCAAAGCCAAGCATATCGTCACCGCTTTCGTCAAAAATGACCAGCCAGCCAGGTCCGTCGCTTTGCACTTGATCCACTTGCAAAAAGCCATCCTCAGATACAACAGTGGCAGCGGTCTCTATCATCGGCCGACTCGCAGGCGTATCAACGGCTAGCGTTTGAATCAGCAAAAGATTATCGGTCTCAGCCTCAAAATCACCATCCGACAAACGCCCGCCGTGCAAAGCCACTTGAACCGAACGCCCTTTTATCTCGGCAATATCAACTGCAACAGCAATATCATCGCTTACACCCTTATCAATTTCAATAAACCCTAGCGCTTTATCAACCGCCAACGAGCCTCCTAAATCTGGCCAGATCACCAGCCAGCCATCTTCTGGGATTGAAATTTGGTCAAACACGATTTCAGCTTTTTCTAGAAAAATCGGATCAGAGTCAGATCCCATTTCAGGAACAGACGATGAAAGCGAAATTCCGGCCGGGATCGGGGTTGGCGTATTTGTTGGGGCGACAGTTGGTTTGGGAGTTGCGGTAGGGACCGCCTCTTCAGTTGGAGTAGCATCTGCTGCAATATCGCCATTGGCTACATCAACTACATCGGTAGACTGAGGCACGGCCGATTCAGACACCCCCTCTTCTGACCCGTTACAAGCAAAAAGAAAAATCAGCCCAAAACCGATTATTCCTGTAAATATTCTAGTTCTCGAAGACATGTGCAGATTTTACCAGTGGTCAGTGACCGATGACCACTCATCAGTAGAGATTTCTCAACTGCCTGTTAAAGTCACCGCATTTAAGACTGGCCGCTAACGATAGATCACTGCTAAAATTCGACATGCAAATAACACAAGTTAATATTCGAGATGAGCTGATTGATTTTGCCAATGGCCAACCTGGGGTTTCAATATTACCCACTGAGTTAATCGAACAAGCGGCGGCCGATTGTTTTAGCCGCCATGATCCTGAAATGCTCAAATATGGGCCAGAACAAGGCGATGCGCATTTTCTGGAAAGCCTGTCCAAATTCTTAACCCCCCGTTATGGCTTCCCAGTTCACAGAGACGAACTTTTGGTTACGACAAGCAACTCAACATCAATTGATTTGGTGTGTGCGATGTTCACGAAACCGGGTGATACTGTTTTTATTGAAGAGCCAACCTATTTCTTAGCACCCAAAATCCTTCAAGTTGACTATGCGCTAAATGTCATTCCGATTCCCGTTGACGAAGATGGTATGAGTTTAGATGCGCTTGAAGTAGCTTTAGCTAAACATCAGCCGAAATTTGTTTACACCATCCCGACTTATCACAATCCAACAGGCCATTCAATGTCCCAAGAACGACGTGAACGTTTGCACCAATTGGCTCAAGAAAACAATTTTCTGATTATCGCTGACGAGGTATACCAACTGCTAAGCTATCACGAAAACCGCCCCCCTCCCCTAGCCATGGCCCAATTTACGTCCGGAAACAAAGTCATCTCCCTCGGCTCTTTTTCAAAGATATTGGCTCCTGGCTTGAGATTGGGCTGGGTACAGACAGGGCCGGAACTCATGGAACGCTTTATCACATTTGGCAAAATCGTCAGCAGCGGATCACTCAATCATATGGTGTCTGGCATTGTGCGCAGTGCGATTGATTTAGGATTGCAAGCAGAGTATCTTGAAAAAATCAAGGGAATCTATAAACATCGCATCGATCTAATGGACGAGGCTTTGCATCGCTATTTACCTAATTCAATCTCATGGAAAAAACCAGAAGGAGGTTTCTTTTTTTGGTTAACATTACCCGATGGAGTCAGCGCAACCGATCTGGCAAAAAGAGCCGACCCGCACAATATCGGGTTTGTCCCTGGTCCAATCTGTTCAAATGTCAAAGGATTGGATAACAAAATACGACTCAGTTTCGCCTTTTATGACGACGAAGAAATTATTGAAGGGTGCCGTCGATTAGGAGAGCTGTTTAAAACATGATCCACTATCAATATATCGTAGTAGGAACCGGCTTAATCGGTTCAGCCGCAGTTCGGCATCTTAGCCAAGTGAGTAACAGCGTCTGTGGGGTTGGTGTTGATGAACCGGCCGATCAACAAAATCATTTTGGCCCATTTAGCAGCCACTATGACCAAGGGCGACTGACTCGCATATTAGGGCGGAACACGCTTCTCTCAAAATTTGCGTTTGAAGCGATCCAACGGTATCCGGAAATTGAAAAACAGTCTGGCATCCGTTTTCATGGGGCCGTAGGCACGTTGATGGCCCTAGACCCAAACGAGGGCAGCCGCTATGCTCAAAAAGATTTGGCACCCATCATGCAGGTGTTTGATGTCGATGCACAATTTTATGAACCACAAGATAAAGGTTGGCAAGCAAAGTTCCCGTTTTTAAACTTTCCTGATTCGCTACGAATCATTCATGAATCGCCACCGGCCGGGTACGTTAATCCACGTCAGATGCGGGCGGCGCAACTGGAATGCGCCCGAAAAAATGGGGCAACACTCATCAAAAGCGAGGTGATAAGCACCCGGGTTGATACAAACCAAGTGCTTGTCATTTTAAAAGATGGCAGTCAGCTATCGGCCGACAAAGTGTTGGTTGCCACAGGTGCATTTACGAACAAGCCCGGTCTGCTGCCAGTACACATCCCATTTAAAGTCAAAACAGAAGTCGTGCTTTTGGGCGAGGTTTCAGAATCAGAAGCCAAAAAACTTGAATCGATGCCAACAGTAATTTTCCAAATCAAAGACCCCGAAATCCATGATATTTATATGACCCCTCCTATTCTCTATCCAGATGGGAAATGGTGTATCAAGATGGGTTTCAATTCGATTAGTGACACCTACCCCGAAACACAAAATGACATTCAAGAGTGGTTTCGTTCTGGAAATTCAGACATCCACAAAGAGGCGATGGTCCGTGCGATTAAATTTCAACTCCCTGATGTCGAGTTCAAATCTTTTGAAACAAAACGCTGTGCCATTGCAAACACCCCATCTGGCTACCCTATCATTGATCGTGTCAACAAAGAGGGGACATTGAAAGAGGGGACATTGTTTGTAGCGGCCGGTGGCAATGGTGCAGGCGCAAAAGGATCAGACAGTTGGGGCCGTTTTGCCGCACAGCTCATGCTAGACTCAAGTCAAATCGACCCAGCAGAACAAGCCATTTTTAAATTAGAAAACAACCAAAATGAACAATAATATTCTTGTGCTTACCTCTAAATCGGAGCTTGAAATCTATCGGCAATTGATAGCCAGTTATGAATGGCAAGGTGCAGATATCCAGTTCACAACCGACCCGGCCGAAGCAGAGGCTTTAGCCTCAACTGCGCAGATTTTCTTCGGCTCGCCTGACCGCATCGTACCCTTATTGAGCCAAGCGGCAAAACTAGCTTGGGTCCAGTCAACTTGGGCCGGGGTTGAGCCATTTGTTAAACCAAACGGTCGCAACGATTATATTCTAACGAATGTACGGGGGATTTTCGGCCGACTCATCGCAGAATACGCACTGACCTATATCTTGGCCCATGAACGACATCTATTAGCCCATGCTGCAAGTCAGCAACAAAAGATGTGGCAACCTGTGATGACCCGCCAGCTTAAAAACAAAACGGTCGGCATCGTCGGAGTCGGTTCCATTGGTTCAGATGTCGCTGAGTTGATGAAATCTTTAGGGCTGACAGTATGGGGCTTCACACGTACCAGCAAAGGTTGCGCAAACGTAGATCGATATTTTCACTCAAATATAAGCGGTGACATATTAGAGTTTGCGGCCGGGGTTGATTACCTCATCAACACAATGCCACATACGCCGATTTCAGAGAACATGCTAGGCCATGCAGTTTTTCAGGCAATGCGGCCGACGGCCATGCTCATCAACGCCGGGCGAGGGAGTGCTATTGTTGACAACGATTTGATTGAAGCGCTTGAAACAGACGAATTTGCAGGCGCCGTATTAGATGTGTTTCGGCAAGAGCCGCTTCCCACTGATCATCGATTCTGGACTACAAAAAACCTAGCAATCACGCCACATACGGCCGCGCCCAGTTTGCCGCAAGATGTGGTCCCGATTTTTCATGCAAATTACTTGCGCTTTATAGTCAACGAGCAACTGCACTTTGTAGTTGATTTTGAAAATGGCTATTAAATAGGCTGCCCAAGACGCTTTCTAAACGTATCTAAAGATGGTGGTTTTTAAAATTCAATCGCTCCATCCCAAATGAAATAACGCAAATGTGGTCTCATAGGGCTTGCCGGAAAAGCAACAGCACTTAAATAGTCTTCAGTACACCAAAATGAGGCCAGCTCCCACTCGTCTGCAGAGATACTTGGAGCCTCCTGTCTGTTTTCTAGCTCAACTGAAAACCCTGTCAGCGGCAACGCAAGCCCTTTCCCAATTCCTTTTAAGTAAGCTTCTTTGCGGGTCCAGCCTGACAAAAAGGGAATCAGTCTTTGGTCGGCCGGATATTTGGCTAATTCTGCTTTCTCTTGCTCGGTAAAAACCGATTGTGCCAGGCCATCTGCATCCCAAATATGTCGGTCGCGATATTCTAAATCAACTCCGATTTTTTCAAGATACGACACCCCCACAAGGGCAAATTCATGGCTGTTTGAAAGATTAAACTGCACGTTACTGGCCGGGGAAGCTAGGGCCGGTTTGCCGTGGTCCCCATAATTAAACTGTATTTCAGCCGGTGTTGTGCCTGTATAAGCGGCTAAAATCGATCTTAATCGCCCTCGGCCGACAAGATATTGTCGGCGGTGGCGATCAAAACGAAAACGGGCCGCTCGTTCCAACTCGTCAGCTGAATATAAGCTGTAGCTCAGATTTGGAAAGTGAAAATCGGCCGGATTGAGATCAATCAACCACAAATCAATCGTGTTTTCAGGTAAGGCTGGCGGCCGATTTACTTTCGTCCAGTTAGGAAGTTTCATTCACAACCCGTTACTCATTTGATTCATTGGAGAATCTTTCCACGCCAAATCGCAACTGCTTAACTAACTCAAACAGGTTGGGCTCTTCAATCACGCTAAAATGATCACCAGGAATTTTTCGTATCTCCAATTGCGTCAGTACACCTTTCCAACCACGTTCATTTCCAGCATGCGCAAACATCTGCCACGTCTCTTCTGCGCATAAGAGCAACACTTTACCATGATAGGGCATAGGGTCGCCGTACTGTTGAAGCAACTTAACAAACTGATCAGTCATATAATCATCACGAAGTTCAATTGGCAATGGTGTTCCATCAGCCATCATAGCATCCATCTCTTCGCGACTATATTCCCTTTGGCCAACACCAATCGTCCTTTTTGCAACATCTTTGACATACTTAATCGGGCTTGCTTTTAAAACTTGGATACGGTCACGCATCGTAAAGTTTCTAGCCCGTATCTCGGGATGATACGTATCAAGCATCACAATAGGTGGGGTTTTATAGCCCATTGCTTTTAGCTGAATAGCCATTTCCAGGGCAACAACGCCCCCACCTGAATAGCCAGCCAAAACCCATGGCCCTTCAGGTTCGACCTGTAACATTTCTTGAATATAAGCCGCTGCCATTTCAACAACCGACTCATGTGGAGGTGTAATGCCATCAACTCCTCGTGCTTCAAATGCCCAAAATGGCAAATCCTTAAGACTATTTCTCCATTTTTGGAAAAACAATACATTACCACCAGCCCCATGAACACAGAAAACCGCCCTTTTTTGCGAATTACCCTTATTAATTCGCTTTAAGTACTCAAAGTCCGGTTCACTTGAAGCGGTCTCTGCTTGCAAAACGGTCGTAGGCGATGAATCAGTATCTTTCAATTGTTGTAGGCGGATCACGTCAGCGAGTGCGGCAACAGTAGCTGTTCGAAATAAACGACCCAGGTTAAGGTTGACACCAAAACGATCACGGATATGGCCAAACATTTGCACGGCACCCATCGAGTTGCCGCCTATTTCAAAGAAATCATCAAAAATGCTGATTTTTTGCAATCCTAATATCTCGCTCCACATATTGATCAAACTTTCTTCAATCTCATCTCTTGGCGAAGTAAAGGGGCCAGAACTCTCGGACATGTTAATCAGTGGTGTAGGGAGTTTGCTTCGATCAATTTTCCCATTAGGTGTAAGAGGAAATTCTGGCAAATCCATAAACCGGGTTGGTATCATGTAGCTAGGGAGCTGGTTGCTAAGAAAAATTCGGAGTTCAGATAACTCAAGTGATGAAGATGCACCATCTGCCATAACAAACCAACAAACCAAGTCTGGCTGACCCTCTTTGTTCAATACGCTACTAACTAGAGCCTCTTGGATTTCTGGATGAGAAATCAGCGTATGTTCAATTTCACCTGGTTCAATGCGCACCCCGCGAATCTTTAACTGAAAATCAGACCGGCCCATATATTCTATATATCCATCAGCATTAAACCGCCCGAGATCTCCCGTTCTAAACATTCTCCCACTACCCGTAATAGAATTAGGAATAAAGCGTTCGGCCGTTAGTTCTGGCCGGTTATGATAGCCTAGCGCCAACCCAGGACCTGCCACGCAAATTTCACCTGGCACACCTGTAGGGACGGGTTTCAAATGATCATCAAGTAGATAAATTCGCATATTGTCAATAGGCTTGCCAATATGCATCCGGTCTAGGGTTGGATATTTAGTTGTGTCAAAACAGGTCACATCAGCTGCAACCTCAGATGATCCATAAATATTCAGCAAAGTCGCATCTGGATAAGCTTGTGAGAAGCGATTGTATAAATCAACGCTCAAAGCTTCACCACTAGTTGTCCACAGTTTAAGATCGGGTAAAACAAGCGCGAGGTTTTCAAATTGATTTAAAAGGACGTGCAGAAGTGATGGAACCAACACGAGACGAGAAACCTTATGTTTGGCTAAAAACAGAACCAATCGATCTGGGTCTGCCGCAGTAAGTTCCGGCACAATAACCAATGGAACCCCTTTTAGTAGCGGCCCAAATATCTCCCAAATAGAATCGACAAAATTCAAACTTGTTTTTTGAGCAGCAACTTCGCTTGCTGTAAATGGGTATTTGTTCCACATCCAACTAAACCGATTAATTGCCCCCTGATGATGCCCCACAACCCCTTTGGCTTTTCCAGTCGATCCAGATGTATAAAGAATATACATTTTGCTCTCGGCGTTTCCGCTTACCAACAAATTCGTATCTGGCTGATTTTTAATTTCTTCGTGAACGGTGTCTAAGGATATAAGGTTATTATCAAATTGATCTAACCAACTAGGCTGAGTTGATTGAATAATAATCGCATCAGGCTTGGCATCTTCAACCATATACTGTAGGCGTTCGGCCGGGTATTCGGGATCGAGCGGTAGCCACGCAGCACCCGTTTTTAAGATCGCCAGCAAAGAAATAATCATTTCGGCCGAGCGGGCCATAGATATACCCACAACCGAGTCTTCCTTAATACCTATATTTTGCAAATAATGCGCCAGTTGATTCGCCTTCTGATTTAACTCTGTCCAAGTCAGACGAGTCTCATTCTCTGGCACAATTAAAGCAATTTGATCACCAGATTGACGCACCCGCAACTCAAACAGTTCATGAACCGTTGCTTCATCTGGAAACGGGAAATCAGTCTTATTCCAATCAACAAGGACTTGATTAAGTTCAACCGGAAGCATTAATGGTAAGTCTCGTAAAGTCATTGAAGGAGCTTTGACAGCAGCCGTCAATAAAGTTAAAAAGTGACCTATCATTCGTCGAACAGTAATCTCATCAAATAGATCCGTACTATAATTTACAGACCCTCCAAATTGACCATCCCTCTCGTACATCTCAAAAAACAAATCAAGAGCTGTGTTTTCCAATGAGAAATCAGTAAGAAAACGAGTCTCAAGTCCTTCCGATTCTGGCCATGCCAGTGCGTTGTTTTGCAAAACAATCATGACCTGATAAATCAGATTCCATCGACTGTTGCGTTCTGGGTTCAAGTGCTCAACAAGTAGCTCAAAAGGGATATCTTGGTGATCAAATCCTTCAAGTGCAATTCGGCGAATCTTTTTAAGATATTCAGAAAATGTCAGCGAAGAATCTACTTTGCTACGCAATGCAATCGTGTTGGCAAAAAGCCCGATAATTGATTCAACATCTTCCTGAGGGCGATTCGCAATTGGCATAGCAATAACAATATCATCTTGGCGGCTATAGCGATAAAACAATATATAGCAAGTAGACAGCAATACCATAAATGGTGTCACATGCTCCCTTTTTGCCAATTGGTTTATTGAAGCTGAAACTTCGCGACTCACACTGAATTTAATCGAGCGCGCAATCATGCCTTTTTCTAATGCTTTACGAGGACGATCTGTGGGCAACTTGAGAACCGGAGGGGCACCTGCCAAATGTTCTCCCCAATACTCAATCCCTAATCTGTAATCATCTTTGGATTTAAAACGTGCATTTTGCCATGCAGCATAATCAATGTATTGAACACGCAGTGGGGTTAAATCAGGCAAGGAATCAGATAGGAAAGCCTTGTAGCTGTCCGCTAGCTCTTGCATCAAAATTCCTACAGACCAACCATCTGAGATTATATGATGCAAAATGATAACCAACTGGTGACGATCCGGCTCTAATTTTATAAAAAGAACACGAAACAGCGGTGCAACCGAAAGATCAAAAGGTTTATTAAAGTTTTGACGAAGCATTCTCTGCAACTCTAATTCTCGATCACCGTTTGCTAGCTGGGTCAGATCAACTTCTTTGAATGGTATTGCAACCTTATCTTCAATAACTGGATAAGGCAGGTTGTTATATTCATGGAAAGATGTCCGCAGCGATTCGTGTCGCTCCATAACCAAACCGATCGCTTTCTTAAGAAATTCCGGCCGAATAGCCCCTATAAACTCAACCCCGGTTGGAACATGATGAGCTGCTTCATTTGGGTTTATTTTTTCAACCGTCCATATTCCTTGTTGAGAATATGCAAGTGGCAACGCAGTCCAATCACTACGATCAGCAAGTTGGATAAATGCGTCATGTGTAGTAGGAATAATAGGCTCTTGATAAAACTCAATAAGTGCTTCCTTGTGTAAAACAAGCTCATCTCTAAGCTTAGCAGTTAGCGATCCTTTCGGAGCACTAATGCGTAAGTTTCCATCTTGAACACCGATCTTAATATTCAGATCAGCAAGTCGACTTACAAGATCCAGCAATTCTCTCTTATCCTCTTTCATAAAAAAATAAATCCTAAAATAACTGTCATTGCATTAAACCGATCATTTATACATCAAATATTGTATTGCATAAATATGATGAGCATAGCAAAACCGAAGTTAAGTAAGTGAGGCTTGGTAACTGCAACAACCAAACCAAGCCGTTTTCAATGATGCATATCTAAAACAAGCATCATGTATCTACTGCAAATATTATAAAACCCACTGTGATTGGCAAACATTCATATGTCAATCACAGTGGGTTTAAATCAATGTCTGGTTAAATTACAAATTCTTCGAGATCATCCTCTTCTTGATCTAAATCATTAGAAGGAAGAACTAACTCAGACTGTACGCTTGCCCCGTTTTTTGCCACAGGTTTATTGACACCGCCGTCAGCCATTTCAATTTTTTCAGAAAGTGCTGCGATTGTTGCCCCTTCAAAAAAGGCCAGTAAGGGGAGTCTAACATCAAGTTGTTGGCGAATACGAGAAATCACTCGAGTAGCCAATAATGAGTGCCCACCTAATTCGAAGAAGTCATCTTTAGAACCTATAGAACTAGGTTCTACTTTCAATATGTCAGCCCAAATTTGAACCAGATGCTTTTCAGTTTCAGTTTCAGGAGCTGTATACGGGCTACCCACATCCTCACGACTTGTTTCAGGAGCCGGAAAGGATAAGCGATCAATTTTCCCATTGGGTGTCAATGGGAATTTATCAATCATGACCCAAGCGGATGGCACCATATACTGTGGCAGTTTCGCAACCGCTGCATCTCGCAGTATTGCAATTGAATCAGTCTTGGCTAATCCATCGTTGGATTGGACGATATAAGCCACTATCCGCTTATCATCTGGTTCGTCCTCTCGAACAATCACAGCCACATCAGTTGCTGTGGCTTCCTGCAATAAAACAGACTCAATTTCACCAAGCTCAATACGGTAGCCTCGAATTTTAACCTGATTATCAGCCCGGCCTAAACAAATAATTGTTCCATCTGCTTCAAACTTAGCGATATCACCTGTCTGGTATATACGTCCATCGCCAAACGGGTTGGGGATAAAACGTTCAGCCGTCAAATCTGGACGCTTATGGTAGCCTAACGCCAAGCCGTGTCCGCCAATGTACAAATCGCCTTCAGTTCCCACAGGCACTGGGCGCATTTGCTGGTTCAAGATGTATATCTGCGTGTTTGCAATCGGCCGGCCGATTGCAATGACGTCATCGCCTGCAAATACAGGTGAAATGGTGGACCAGATCGTCGTTTCAGTAGGGCCATACATATTCCAGAGTTCAGATCCCCCCCGAGCTAATAGATCATTGGCTAATTGGCGAGACATAGGTTCTCCACCGCACAGCATTTTGAGCCCAGGTTGACCTTTCCAACCGGAATCAAGCAATAGTTTCCATGTAGCAGGGGTTGCTTGCATAATCGTGGCTCCAACATCTTTAAGCAATGCCGCCAGCAATGGCCCATCTCTAGAAACCTCAGGATCAGTAACGACGACTTGTGCCCCTGATATTAATGGGAGGTACAACTCTAACCCTGCAATATCAAACGAAAGCGTTGTCACACTGACCAACGTATCTTCGGCCGACATGCCGGGCTTAGATTGCATTGAATGTAGAAAATTAATCAGAGCCTGATGTGGAACCATCACTCCTTTCGGCCGCCCTGTTGAACCAGACGTATATATCATATACGCTGCATTGCTTGGTTGCGCCAAACAGACGATCGGCTCAGTGGGTTCAAGAGCAATACTGGCCGCTTCCTCATCTAAAATAATGAGTTGCACCGAACTTGGCATTTGCGCAACCCGTGATGACTGAGTCACAACAAACGGCATCTCCGAATCTTCAATCATGTAATTGAGACGATCTGCCGGATAATCTGGATCAAGCGGCACGTACGTTGCACCAACGTGCAGAATGGCCAGAGCCGCAACAACCATATCCGTAGAGCGATCCACGCATAAACCAACCAATGTGCCAGGCGACACACCTCTTCTTTGGAAGTAGCGGGCCAACAGGTTCATCCGCTGATCAACTTCGTGATACGTAAGTACTTTATCTTTATCTGCAATCGCTGGTTTGGATGGAACACGTTGTGCCTGCTGACTAAGAATCTCTGGCAAAGTTAAGTCGGATGGATACGTTGTCTCTGTCTGATTCCATACACCTAGATCATCCGACAAACCATTATCTGCAAAGAAATCGAGTTGCGATAAACGCTCATCAGGGTTTGCGACAATCCCATCTAACATAATTGACAGATTTTCGAGCCAGCCTAATACTGTTGCCTCACTAAACAGATCAGAATTAAAGCTAAAATCTGCCTTTAACGTGCCATCCTCTTCATACATGCTTAGGAATAAATCCCAAGTAATACCTTTTTTGGGCAACTCAATCAGCGTCTGAGAAAGACCGAGAAACTCACCTTCTGGAGCTTTTCTGTCTAAATTAAAGGCAGCTTCAACCAAAGGTGCTCGCGATGGGTCACGTGGAATATTTAGGCTTTGCAACAACTGTCCAAAGGTAAATGGTTGGTGATCTTGAGCATCAAGGAAACTGTCTTTCACTTGAGCAGCATATTCAGCAAAACTGATCTCTGCAACTGGATTGGACCGGATAGGCAGGGTATTAATCGCATGAGAAACCAAGTTATTCAACCCTGTTTGAAGCTGTCCAGAGGTGTGGATACCGACCACTAGATCTTCATTCCCAGAAAGACGATAAAGCATCGTTTTATACGCTGCTAGCATGACGACAAAAGTGCTTGTCCGCCAAGTTTTCGCTAACTGATTGATTCCATTGATTACATCCCCTGAAAATTCATAATGCACAGATGATGCCCCATAAGAACGTTTAGCAGGGCGTGGAAAGTCTCCTGGTAGATTCAGCAGCGGAGGCAAAGTGCTAAAACGACCATTCCAGTAGCCAAGGGTTTCCTCTCCGTGTTTACCGTTTGACCTTTCTTGCTCCCACATTACATAATCACGAAAACTACTTGCATCTGTAAAATCTGTGGCATCCCCACCAGAAGCTTCGTTATAAAATGAGCGAATCTCATTAATGACGGTTGCAACTGACCAACCATCAAAGATGATATGGGCAGCTACCCACACCATAACGTATTCTTGAGGTCCAATTTTTACAATATACGGACGCACAAGTGGTCCATCTTTAAGGTTAAATGGTTCTAACATCAATGAATCAAGATGATTATCTAAAGCCTGTTGTGAACTAGGGGCTTTTGTAAAATCAAGCCTGATAACGTCAATATTTCTATCGCTAGCCGGCTTCTGTGTACTGCCGTCCTCCTCAAAGCGAGAGTGGAGTGCCTCGTGTCGGCCGATAACTCGCTGCATCGCCTGCACTAGAGCCTCTTGGTTGATATCACCCTTTAGGTGGATACGAAACCCTTGATTGTAAGCCGTTGCCGCCTTTTGATTCATCTGTGAAGCCAACCAAATTTCCTTTTGCGCTTCTGTTAGTGAAAAGGGAGTCTCGTCACTACTTTTAGTCGGAACAATATCTTGTTCTTGGAGGCCACTATCCGCGGCCGCAGGTGTTGATTGGACGCCACCTGTAGTTGCTTGTGTAGTCTCTGGCTGTGCCACTTGACCTTGCCCCATCATCATGAGTTGCTGCTGCATCAGCAACATCATCTGTTGCATTTGCATCATCTGCATCTGCATCATTTGCACTTGCATCGAGTTATTCATCATGCCTGAAGGATTAGGGGGAATAACCATTTGGGGCATATTCATTTGAGGTAAAGGTGCATTGAGTGGCGGTGGGTTCACTTGTGGTTGAGCAACCTCCGGCTGTGAAGGTGCGGCCGGTTCTGGTTGCATCGTTTGGGGTTGTGCCGGTGCATATGCCGCATCGGGCAGATTAGATGCACAAAATGCCGTTAACTCATTGATTGTAGCCACATCTTCTAATAGCTTTCTGAAGCGAATCGACACTTTCATCTGCTTGCGTAAAGCTGTGCTCACTTGGGTTAAGGTTAAGCTATCAAATCCCATTTCGGCAAATGAGGTGTCATAGTCTGATTCATTGATTTCGATACCTGATATATCATAAAGGAGCGCAACAAGGGTGTTTTTAATATTGGCATTGCGCCCTGTTTCAGATTCGTTCTGGGAAGTTTTATTTTCTATTTTCATTTGTCCGTTTGATAAAGCCACATTCATTTGTTCCGGTGCGGCATTGAGTGATGCTGTCATTGCCTGAGGCGCGTTCGTAGAAACTGCCGGGGACAAAACCTGTGGTATATTTTCAGCAAAAGTTGCTTCATTTAAATTAACGGCCGGTGGATCAATCCAATAGCGTTGACGCTCGAATGGATAGGTCGGCAATGATACACGCCGCCGTTGTTCTGCAGCGTAGTATTTATCAAATTTGGGTTCAGCACCAAACATCCACAGCTTGCCTAGCCCTTCAAGGGTTGCTTCTAAAGCAGGAAGCTGCTTACTCGCATGTCCCAAAGAGTCCACTATAAAATGAGATGGGTCTGATTTTGATAGATGCTGGCGCATCGAAGATGAAAGGTTAGTTCCAGGTCCTACTTCGAGGAATACTCTGTTTGGCTCTTTGAGCAATTGCTGGGCCGCTGGGCTGAAAAGAACAGCTTGTCTGAGTTGACGAGTCCAATAATCGCTGGTTTTTGCTTCTTCGCTACCTAGATCAGCCCCAGTAAGAGTTGAAACCATAGGGATGTTTGGTGCGTTTCTTTCGACACTGTTAACTAACGCGCCAAACGGGGCCAAAATTTCGTCCATCATCGAAGAATGAAATGCGTGAGAGGTATGTAACTGGATTGTTTCATGGTCGGCCGCTTCAAGGGCTTGATCAAATTGAGCAATCATCTCTGTTGGGCCGGAGACAATACAGACGGCCGGCCCATTGACCGCCGCAAGGGATACACCTGTAAATTTATCTAGCCACGGTTTCAACTCCGCTTCAGACATACGCACAGCGCGCATGCTGCCACCAGGAAGATCTTGCATCAACCTGGCACGCCCTGCAATAATTTTTAACGCATCTTGTAGTGAAAAGATACCCGCAAGGGTCGCGGCCGCAAATTCGCCCACACTATGACCTACCATAAGGTCGGGTGCAATTCCCCAGCTTTGCCACAGCATCGCTTGAGCGTATGAAACCATGAAAATAGCCGGTTGAGCTAAGCCCGTTTGCTTAAGCTGGTGAGCCGCTTCAGGATCGTCACTATTTTCAGGGTACAAAATACCCCGCATATCTAGACCTAGATATGGCTGCAAAATGTCAGCACATTGGTCTAAAGCATTTGTGAAAACCGGCTCGTTCTGATAAAGCTCACGCCCCATCCCTACAAATTGAGCCCCTTGCCCTGGAAACATAAATACAATTTCAGGCTCGGCCGACTTAAGCTCAGTTCGTACACCTGCATTTTTACTGCGCAGTCTTTCGATTGCTTCAGACACATCGCCGACTGCAATCACACGACGATGTTTGTGTTCTGCACGGCCGACTACCAACGTGTATGCGACATCGGCTAAATCTACATTTGGGTTTTGCTCTAGCCAGTTTGCAAGGTTTTCAGACTGTTTATCTAGTGCGCTTGCTGACTTAGCTGAAAGCAGAAGTAGCTGACGCGGCCGTGAAAGCGAAGTCGGCCGCAGCTCAGGGGTTTCTTCCATCACCAAATGGGCATTTGTCCCGCCTACCCCAAATGAGCTAACTCCAGCTCTGCGTGGGTTTTTACGATTCTGCGGCCAATTGGTTAGTTTATTTGTCACATAAAATGGGCTATTCTCGAAGTCGATTTCCTTGTTGGGTTGCTTGTAATGCAATGTCGGAGGAATCGTTTCATTTTGCAAGCTAAGCGCTGTCTTAATCACGCCAGCAATTCCAGCAGCAGCATCTAAATGACCGATATTGCCCTTAACAGTGCCAATAACGATTTTATCGGCCGATTGTGATCGGCCTGCAAATGCTCGACTTAATCCAGCAAACTCAATCGGGTCCCCCAAGGGGGTCGCCGTCCCATGAGCCTCGATATAACTGATTGAATCAGGAGACACGCCAGCATTGGCTTGAGCCTGCTTAATCACATCTGACTGACCTGCAATGCTGGGAGCCGTAAAACTAGCTTTAAACGACCCATCGTTGTTGGTTGCCCCCCCTTTAATCACGGCTACGACGTTATCGCCATCTGCAATGGCTTGGTCCAATCTTTTGAGCAATACACAACCCAATCCACTAGCGAAGACAGTCCCTGACGCTTCTATATCGAATGGACGACAATGGCCATCGGCCGACCGCATTCCCCCTTCTTGGTAGAAATAACCACGTTCTTGGGGTAAAAATATCGCAACACCACCCGCAAGAGCCATATCTGACTCACCGGCAAGAATGCTTTGACAAGCTAAATTAACCGCTACCAGTGAGGTAGAGCAAGCGGTTTGAACATTAATAGCTGGCCCTTTTAAGTTGAATAGATGAGCGGTGCGTGTGGGCAAATAGTCGCGTTCATTGCTAATTGCATAGATAAGTGCCTCTGGAGATTGTCCACGCACAAAGTCTTCAATAGAGTCTCGATTTGAGAACAAGTTATAAAGAATATAGCGGCTTATCAAACTTCCAGAGAAAACGCCGATTTTCCCTGTATATCGTCCAGGGTCATATCCCCCATTTTCAAGCGTTTCCCATGCGGTTTCAAGCCAAAGTCGCTGTTGCGGGTCAAGCACACGCGCTTCACCTGGTTTGATACCGAAAAAGGAAGCATCAAACATATCTACATCATCAATTAAACCGGTAGCAGGCACATAGTCAGGGTCCTGGATGTACTCATCATAATGTGTTTCTACCCCTCGAAGCTCTGCTTCGGTTAAATGGCGTAAACCTTCGACACTATTGATTAAGTTGTTCCAAAATTGATCTAAGTTATTGGCACCAGGGAAGCGGCCAGACATACCGATAATTGCAATATCTGACGTTGTTGGAAGATTTGATCGATTTTGATTTCCAGTGGCAGCAGAAGTGTCGGGTTGAGTAGCTGATACGTCTAATAGCTCAATTCTTTCCACTAAAGTTCGAATCGTGCGCGCAGAGTAGAGATCATGCACGGCCAGGCCGGGGCCAAACTGATTGCGTAGCTTGCTAAGCACACGTACAACCAGCAATGAGTCACCACCTAAATCAAAGAAGTTATCGTGTACGCCAGGGGCCTTGATATTCAAAACTTCTTGCCAAATAGCTGCAATTTGTTTTTCAATGTCGCTCTTTGGGCGAACATATGCATTTTCTAGTTCGGGTCGCTCGTTCCCTGGCTCAGGAAGCTTGTTTCGATTGATTTTCCCATTATCAGTCAGTGGGAATTCATCAAGAAATGACCATGCCGTTGGAACCATATAATCTGGTAATAGGGTGCTGCCATATTGGCGCAATGAAGTCACGGTAGGGGTCTCGCCTTTCTCTGGGATAATGTAGGCGGTAAGCTGTGTATCGCCAGCCTGTGACATTCGGCCGACAACAATCGCTTGGCTTACAGAATCATGGGAAAGTAGCACAGATTCAACCTCGCCTGGTTCAATACGGAACCCTCGAATCTTTAGCTGATTATCGCTACGTCCTAGGCAAACCATATCGCCATTTGGCAAATAATGGGCCATATCACCTGTGCGGTAAAGCAACCCTTCACCAAATGGGTTTGGAACAAATTTTTCGGCCGTTAATTCTTCCCGATTAAGATAACCGTGTGTCACGCCTTGGCCACCAATGCAAAGCTCACCCACAGCTCCAGCGGGAACAAGCTGCATACCCTCATCCAAAACAAAAACCGATGTGTTGGCAATCACACGGCCGATTGGCAACGGATTATGTGTGTCAACAATTTCGTTAGTAATCTGGGCAATCAAAGACCAAATGGTGGTCTCAGTTGGCCCGTACATATTCCAAACAGAACCGCCCCGTTTGAGAAGTTCTGTTGCTAGGTCATTGGTAAGTTTTTCGCCCCCACATAAAATTTTAAGCCCTTCAACCCCAGTCCAACCAGAGTCGATTAGCAAACGCCATGTAGCCGGAGTCGCTTGCATAACGGTCGTCTTATTCTCTGCCACCATTTTGGCCAAAGCCGCACCATCAGTTGTCGTATCCTGAGGAACCAATACCAACTTGCCACCCACAAAGAGCGGTAAAAATATTTCAAGAACCGATATATCAAAACTGATCGTGGTGACGGCCGTAAGTACATCATCTTCTGTAAAACCGGGGCTCTCCTGCATCGTCATCATAAAGTTAGTGACTGCACGATGAGGAATCTGAACCCCTTTAGGTTTTCCAGTTGAACCAGAGGTGTAAATCATGTAAGCAAGATCATCAAAAACACTGACTGTTTTGGGTTGAGTGATTGGCTGCTTAAAAATCTCAGCTTTCTCACGATCCGCAACAATGACGCGTCCTTCAAAACTAGGCAACATGCCAAGCAAATCTTCTTCGCTAATCAGAACTTTCATGTCTGAGTCATTGACCATATGAGTCAAACGATCAGTTGGAAAAGCAGGGTCCAATGGAACATAAGCGCCGCCAGAAGCTAAAATCGCCAACATATTGACAACCATGTCAGTTGAGCGATTCATGCAAATACCGACAGGCTCGTTAGATTTAACCCCTTGGTTAATCAGATAATGAGCCATTTGACTCGACTGGTCCGCTAGCTCCTGATACGTCAAAGCATTGGTTCCATCAAAAACAGCTTGCTTTGATGGAAATTGTTTAGCGGATTTAATAAATCTTTCGTAAATGGTTTCATCTAAGCCTGCTGGAGAAATCTCCGGGTTAAGTGTATTCACCAAATATTCAGTTTCTTCAGCCGTCAAATAAGAAAGTGTAGAAGCGGCCTCACTAGAATATCCAGCCATCCCGTGCAACATCGTTTTAAGATGATCAAGTATTTGAACCGCCGCCGTTTGGGTATAAATGTCTGGATCAAATTCAAGCTGAAAGGTAACCTGGCTATTCCCATCGCCATCATAACAAGCTAGTAATGTAAGTGGGAAACTTGTCTGTCCTCGATAAGAAATTTCTCGATTTAGCCACTTCCCCCCATTACGTCGCAATTGATGATTAAAATCATGGTCTTCAAATACAACCAGTGTATTAAATAGCGAATCACTACTATCAATATCAGTCCATTTTTGAATTTGAGCTAAAGGGGTTGATTCATGCTTGCGACTTGCCACCTGCTGTGCGTATAGCTCTTGCATGTACTCGGCTAAAGTTTGGTTAGAGGAAATCTTAAGCCGAACGGGTATCGTATTGATAAAAAGCCCAACTGCATCCTGGAGTGATTTGTGCAAATCTCTGCCCGATCTAGTGGTCCCAAACACAATGTTTCGTTCACCTGAATAATGGGCCAACAAAAGACCCCAAGCACCTTGAACCAGTGTATTGAGCGTCACACCGATATCTGCTGCAAATTGGGAAAGCTCATGAGTTGCAGATTCTGAAAGAAATGTAGCCTCATGCGAGGTAGCGGAAGCAATTGGCCCATTTAGCCGGCCATAATTTAACCCCAGAGGTGTTGGTGCAGAAATATCAGCAAATAGGGTGCGCCAGTAGTCTTCAGAAGCAGAATGATCCTGGCTCGCAAACATTTCTACCAAGTCAGAAAATGGAGGCGGATCAGGCAGTGAAATATCGTTGTTTTCGTTGTTTTCGTTGTTTTCTACGAAGGCATCGTAGAGTTGAAAAACTTCCTGCACGATGAGAGGAAATGAATGGCCATCGAGAATGATATGATGGAATGACCATAGGCACAGAGTCTCAGCCTCGCTTAAACGAATAACTGTGACTCTCATAAGAGGAGAGTTGCTAAAATTAAATCCTGCGGCACGGTCAGCCTGCAATAGAGATTCAAATTGAGCTTGGCTTTCCTCTTCTAACAAGTGGCTCCAGTCAATTTCTGTGATAAGCAAAGTGGCTGATTCTTGGATAAGTTGTGCGGGTTCGTCTCTGTCTTCCCACTGAAATACAGACCTTAATACGGGGTGGCGTTGAACGACTTGATCCCAAGCTTTACGGAATTTATTTGAATCCAAGCCTTCGTGTAATCTCATCATAACATGCTGTACGTCTACGCCTGAGTCAGGGGTTGAAACAGCATGAAATAGCATCCCTATTTGAATAGAGGTCAAAGGTAATTCTTCTAAATTGTTTGTTTCTAAGTTCATAATAATTGAATTCGAGGGCTAAATATGTAGAGAACAGGTCCAATAATATCGCAGTTTATAAAACAGCGATTTATAGGATAATAGTACTTCTGTCCACCTTGTTAATTTGCCTATGACTTTGCTTTATAAAAAATCAAAAACCCATTAATGGTGCGTGAACCAGAAATAATTTCAAGTTAATAAACTCCAAGTTCAATCTATTGAGAGTAAAGAAATGCAAATTTATTAATAACAAAATTTAGGATTTCCTCAGAAAAATAGTAAATTCCTCAAGTTTGATTGGTTGTTCTAATATGCGTATTTTTGTGTGAAAAAAGATGAGGCAACTATGCGCTCGCATGCGAAAATTTGATTCTACAAGAGTTATGAATGGGAATGGCTCTACAATTGATTTAATCGCATGGTTTCATGCAAATCATCAAAAGCAACAGGTTTAGGCTACGGTGAATTAATTCTAAGTGACCCTGTAAAATCCAATAAAGTTAAGTGCTTATAGCTTTACGATAATAGCTTAAAAGTCTTTTTTTTTGTCTTACAAAAGTGCTGTTGTGCCATCACTATTGATTGCCAAGCCAATAGGTCTCGGCTAAGCGGTAGGCTTGGCGACCGATCGCTCTGCCCATTTTTCGGCCGTTTAGGTCCGCTTCAGCAAAATGTATGCCACCATAAAGGCGTGAGATTCCCGCCTCATCGGCCGCTGTACTAAATGTGTCCCAACGCAACACAATAACTTCAGATGGGCTGGATTCAAACATATTGCCATTGATGGAGACGATATGTTGGCCCAAGAGGTCAGGCACTCCATCTTGATTAAAGTCGGTGTGGTACAAGATGGTTTCGCCATCGAAATAACGATCTGAACCGGTAAAGGTTGCGAATACTTCGGCCGCCGCCGCGCTAAACGCAGAGTGGCCAGAAACATATTCAGCAAATGGCGGGGTCACAAAATCAGATTGTTGATAAGGGCGCCAATTTTCAGCCAGAATCAGTTGAGTTCCTTCATTGGGGCCAGCCCATGCCTCAACCAACTTGTTAGCATAAAGATGCTGGATGGCCGAAATCGGCCGAACATAATCAAAATGCCGTTTTGATTCCCATGCCGAAATACCTGCATCAAATACAGCGCAATTAAGCGCAAAGTAAAACTTCACATCCTCATCAATAGAGTGACGATCGCGTTCCGAAATACCATGTGCCAAAGCATTCCAATGGCCAGGTGGGGTTTCAGAACGAGGGCCGTCAGCCCAATACTCCGCAATCACCTTCTGCTCATCAGTAAGGTTTGCACTCATCATCAGCACTTCGGCCGTTTGTGCCTTAAAAATCTCGTCATTTGTTCCAACATTCCCTCGGCTGTCTTGATAAATTTCATTTGACCCTGCGAGAGGAGGAGGCACGGGTCTAAATTGATCACCCGAGGTGAGAGCAAAAGGGGTTACATTACCCCAGTGCGGGGTTAGAAAAACCTGGTCTTCAAAAGTAGAAGAGTCCTGATTATCAACAATCAGGTTGCCGTTGGCATCTTGAGCTTTACCGGTTGGCACACGTAAGGGTTGCCACGCGCGAGAATCAAATCCAGGTGAGCCAGGCAAGTTTTCAAACGGACTGTTGGTTGGTAAATAAAGTTCCTCAAATGTGTCAGATGTGGTGTCGACAAAATCGGCCGCAGCATTAGACCCATCGTGTTCTCGCGAACGAATCACCGCTTGCGAAGCCATGAATCCTATTTCAGCCGGAGTAAATGGGGCATTGATTACAGGAGTCACTTCTAAAATGGGAACAGACCCTTGCAATGCTAAAAGGGCTGAAAATGCATGTGTTTCAAGCTCATAATCGGGGTAGAGAACGATGAGGGTTTGGTAGGCAGCCTGGGCAACAGCTTCATCTTTATTTTCAGTTGTACGTTGTTCAGGGAATCGGCGTAATCCGGCAGTCAACATGGAGGGCTGGGCCACATCATCATAAACAGACCAGGCATCGTACATGGCCGTATGCAGCATAAACAATGAACGAGTGATCACAGTCGGCCGAGATGGTCCGTGACGCACTGCGGCCAAAGCCGCCTCGTTCCATAAAACCACTGTGCTTGGCGTGTATCCGGCTAGACCGACCTCTAATATCACAGAATCATCTACTGATAAAGCCGCCACCTGTGGCAAAGAGTCCGGATATTCTGTAGCACGACAAGCGGGCAACAAAAAAAGCACCCCCAAAAGAATAAATAAGAATGACCGACTAGAATATCTAACAGACAAATTTGCACCTATAAATAAGAGTTCGTTTTATTTTGCAGAATCAATATTACCTTTTTTTAAAGATTAAGAACGTTTTGTTTGATTTTTAATAAAAGCTTTATGCCAATGCATTCGCCGAGTTAAGCAGGTGCATGCATCAGGGTTCTTTTGGGGAATCCACTTTTGATTCATTTAGACATCTCTCGGAGCAATTCCTTATTTTTGACAGCGTTAGCTAATGGTTACTTCTTTTCCAAAATACATCATCAAGATACCCTTTAAAAATGACTGAAAACCGCCTTAATATTCCCTTCCTTAATATTCCCTTCATAGAAAAGATGGCTTTAACCATTGCCATTCTTAGTACCGGTATCGTGTTCCTTGATCAATCAGGAGTCAATGTAGCCCTTCCCGCTATCCAAAAGTCGCTTAACGCTGATATTGGCGCACTACAATGGATCCTCGATATCTATCTACTTGTCTTGTCGATTCTGATGTTGATCGGGGGGGTGTTGGGGGATATTTTCGGCCGGGTTCGTGTCTATATTATCGGCATGGTTATTTTCATCGCCGCTTCTGTGTTATGCGGGTTAGCTCCTACGACAGGGTGGTTAATCATGGGCCGATTTTTACAGGGTGTGGGCGGCTCGCTCGTTGCCCCCGGCGGATTAGCCATCATCAACGCCGTTGTCGCTCCCGAACGACGGGGAAGAATGCTAGGTATTTGGGGAACATTTGCTCCGCTGATCACCATAGCTGGCCCTGTGATCGGCGGCTGGCTAGTCGATTTCGCCTCATGGCGGGCCGTTTTCTACATCAATTTACCCCTGGGTCTCCTTGCTATTTTTATCGCTTGGCGTTTTGTCCCCGAAAGTAGAAACGAAACGATAGACGGCCGCCTTGATTGGCTGGGTCTATTTACCCTCATGGTCGGCTTAGGTGGTGTATTGATCAGTCTAATTGAAGGGCCTAATTTAGGCTGGGCCAATCCATGGATATTGCTCAGCATCACGGCCGGAGTCATTGGCCTTGCGGCTTTTGTATGGATCGAGTCATGGGTCCCTGCTCCATTAATTCCGCTACACCTCTTCAAAATTCCCGAATTTACCGGCGTCAATCTCATGACGGTTATTTTGTACTTCGGCTTGGGAGGTCCATTCTTTTTTATCACCCTCAATTTGCAACAAATACAAGGATATACAGCCTCTCAAGCCGGATTGGCCATCATGCCGATTACCATCGTCCTGTTTTTGATGGCGCGCAAAACAGGAGCTTTAACAGACCGTTGGGGCGCACGCCCTTTGATCATTATCGCCAACCTACTCATCGCCCTTAGCTTTGCCATGCTTATGTGGCCAAGCTTAGACCAACCTTATTGGACGCACTGGCTGCCCGGTATTATTGTTTACGGCATCGGTTTAGGCTTTTTAATTGTCCCGATCACCAGCTTAGGCTTACAGGCGTTGCCTCAAAATCAGTCTGGTACCGCCTCCGGGGTTAACAACGCCGCTTCAAGGCTGGGTCAAATGTTATCTATCGCCATTTTAGGGGCGGTTATGACCAATCGATTTAGAAGCGGCATGATAAACCGTATCGCTGAGTTGGAATTATCGGCCGATGTTCGCACCCAACTACTTTTGCAAGCACGTAGCTTAGGCGAAACAATTCCCCCGGCCGGGTTGTCGCCAGAAACAACCGCTGCAATTGAACAGGCGATTCGACTCTCTTTTGTAGATGGATTTCGCACCAACATGTTCATTTCGGCCGTTTTGGTCTTGGCCAGCTTAGGCATATTATTAGCAACTATTCCAAAAGGAAAAGTAGCGTCAGAAAGCTAAGCTGCCAGATATTTGTCAAACAGTCATTCCCTCTGAGAAACCATGTCAATTTTGAGCCCGAACTCTAGCGAGCGTACCTATGTGGTGCAAATCGCCATCGTCATTATCATCATCAGTGTTGGCATACGCCAAAGTTTTGGCATTTTTCTTCGGCCGCTGGTTCTAGACCTCAATATCAGCCGGGAAACCTTTAGTTTGGCGATCGCCATTCAGCAATTAATCTATGGTTTTCCACTTATCGGCATCTTGGCCGATCGGTACGGTTCCCGCTGGGTCGCGATTGGCGGTGGGCGGCTCTATTGCATGGCGATATTTTGGTTTGCAATTAGGCGATTTCCGAGAATAAAACATGCAATTGCCTCAACAAAATCGCCTCACCTAGTCAGCTTGATTGACACAGCCAATTCCCCTGAACTAGTTTGCTAGATAATTATTTTTCGGGGTTGGCCTTATGCCTATGAGGTTCAACAGATGGCGCAGTCACAACAGCAGTTGCTAGTACGTGAAACTTCTTTGGCTGACATTCAAACAAGGTTAATCTCAAGTAAGGATTACAGGCTGGCAGGTTTTAGGACTTGCCAGCCTTTTTTTGTTTTTTAGCCACCTGTCACGAGACTCAAAATCAGATATGATATTTAGTGTTTCAGCTGGTCAGCACTTCAGCCGGTCAGCCTGAAAGCGTAGCGTTGCTGAAATGCTGAAAACGAGCGAAGCGAAGTGTGCTTAAAGCGACGTATGCTGAAAAGCTATTAAAGGAGAAAAAATGGACAACAAAACAATCCGGCTTGACCAGGATACCGACTGGGGTGCAGTCGGCTGGGCGGGCCTCATCAGCAGCATCTTTTTTCTAGTGGGTGGTTCACTCGCTGGCACAGGGTCTGGCGGATCACTTGCCACCTTTATCAAAATCATCTCAACGATGCTATTAGGGGCCGAGCCACTTTTAAATGAAGGGGTTAATTTCGGGGCACTGCTTGCAGGTATCGTGATCCATCTGATCGTCTCATTTGCGATCACGGCCGTGATCGCCCTTGTGCTTCACCGCTGGGGGATTTTAGTCGGCGTGATTGGTGGTGCAATAATGGGGCTGGCCTTCTACTATATTAACTTCTATTCATTAGCAGATTGGTTCTTTCCCGCTATGTCCGGCCTGCGTTCTGTCAGCATGGCAGGCGTTCATATATTATTCGGGGCACTGGCCGGTGGGTTGTACGAAATCTTTGAAGATGAAATATATGAAAACGGCGAGTGGTTTGAGGATTAGGAGGATTTAGCATGACCCAAAGAAGAACATCTACTAGAAGACAACCAACTGTGCGCGGCCGTAGTACAAAAAGAAGCAATGCGGGTAACGGGCTAAAAATGCGGCTGGTTATCGGCCTTGTTGTAGCCGGTTTCGCCTTTTTCTCATTTTTAAGCAAGCGAGACGTCAATCCAACCACGGGCGAAGTGCAATACATTAGCCTGACACGGGATCAAGAAATTGCGATGGGGCTACAGGCCCAGCCGCAAATGATCCAGCAGTTTGGCGGAATGGACCCTGATCCAGAAGCGCAAGCCCTTGTTGATTTGGTGGGCGAACGGCTGGTACGCCAGAGTTTTGCGGCAAAATCAGAGTATCCGTTTGAATTTACGCTGCTAGCCGATAGCCAAACGATTAATGCCTTTGCATTACCCGGCGGCCCGATTTTTATCACGGCCGCATTGTTTAACCAGCTCGAAACTGAAGGGCAGTTGGCCGGGGTTTTAGGGCATGAAATCGGCCATGTGATTGCTCGGCATGGTTCCCAACGCATCGCCAAGCAGGAGCTGACTGAAGGGCTGACCGGTGCAGTTGTGATGGCGGCTTGTGACGGCGGTAATAGCTGTCAAGGCACAACTCGAATGGCTCAAATGGTCGGCAACATGGTCAATATGAAATACGGCCGAGGGGACGAATTGCAATCGGACAGTTTAGGGCTAGACATCATGTTGGAAGCTGGCTACAACCCAGCTTCTATGATTAGAGTAATGGAGATTTTGCGGGCTTCGGCCGAGGGTGCAAGCCAGCCGGAAATCATGAGCACTCATCCTGACCCTGGCAATCGAATTGGTGAAATTCAAAAGTTCCTTGAAGACAATTTCCCCAACGGTGTTCCAGATGATTTGACACCGTAAAGCGTTGTCTCTAGGTATGATCTGCAAATTACCCTTCGACAAGCTCAGGGTGCGTAAGTTCAACAAATAAAATTTGTGAATTAATGAACTGTTGAATTTATGGGTCGCACACAGGCAAACAAAAAGGGGTTGGTGAAAAAATCACCAACCCCTTTTTGTTTCTGATGTATGCATTAAAAAATTACTTCTTTAGCAAATCGCGAATCTCTGCCAAAAGCTCTTCTTGAGTAGGGCCAACTGGCGCAGGTGGTGCTGGCTCCTCTTTTGGTGTCATTTTGTTGATCTGCCGAACCACGAGGAAGATGACAAATCCTACAATCAAAAAGTTCACGACCGCATTGATGAACAAGCCATAGTTGAGTGTTGCGGCACCTGCTTCTTGAGCCGCTGCGAGTGTCGCGTAGCTACCGCCATCAAGCGGAAGAAACATATTTTCGAAGCTAATCCCGCCAAAAATAGCACCGACAATTGGCATAATCACGTCACTTACCAATGATTTAACAATGAGGCCAAATGCACCGCCAATGATGACGGCAACTGCAAGGTCAACTACATTTCCCTTCGCTATAAAATCTTTAAACTCTTTTAACATTGAACTTCTCCTTTAGGTTACGGTTAATCTAACCGTAATTTTTCCTTGTTTCCTAAGAAAAATTTTACACTATTATGACTTTAGCTAATATACGCAATATTACGTATAAGTTGGTGAATCTAAGGGGCCACCAAAGGTGCAATTTTAGAAGAAATACGCTCCAAAGCCATTTCAGGGGTGATTCGGCCGTAAAATGCCTGCTCGATTTCGGCCGATGCCATCTCCTCAATTTGAATCCAATTGGGGTGAATAGGGACTAGGTTGAGGTGATTAACCCCGTCTAGCCAGATTTGACTCGCCTCAGGTTGCAGATTTGGGTCAAGAAATACATCAGACTCTGCCAAGGCCCGCAAAGATGGCACCGTCCGGCCGGTTTGGGCCAAAATCGTCTGCCCTTCGGCCGATACCGCAAAGCGGATAAACGTTTGGGTCGCCTTACTTGGCTCTTGCCCTAAACAATACCCGTCACTGTGCAATACGCCGGCCGTGTGTTCCCCTTTTGGCAAAGGGGCCACATCCCACCGGAACTCAGCCACTGCGCGCAAGGTGGGCGTCGCCCGACGGCTATCAAAAAACATCCCTAATCTGCCTGTTATAAACCGATCTTCAAGCGGCTGAGATTCGGCCGCCAGTGCATTGGGGAGCACCCCGTGCTGTGTTTGCAATTCGGTAAACCAAGTCAAAGCGGCTAGGTTTTCTGGGCTGGCGGGTAACAGACCCGTCCCCGCTTCAAACACAGAGCCGCCGGCCTGCCAAACAAAAGGAGCCAGTCGGTACAAGTTAGGGTCAATGCCAGCTCCGTAAACCTCAGCGTGGGTCAAGGTTTGGGCCATTTGCAAAAAATCGGCCCATGTCCAGCCGGCCGATGGGTAAGCCATCCCGGCCGCGTCGAACAGATCTTGGTTGTAGTAAACGACTAAACTAGAAATATTTTGCGGAACACACCACAACTCATTTTGCCAAGTAAACGCATCTAGAGCGATGGGGTAAAACCCAGCCTGGTTGAAATCAGATTCATCGAGAAAGCGTTCGGCCGGTTGCAGGTCGCCATCGGCCGCAAAGCGTGCAAAGCGACGATAGTTAAGCAATACCACATCGGGCGGCTGACCTGCGTCAAACATGGTCACCAATTTTTGCTGAAAACCTTGGCGAGATGGGGAATGGCGTAGCTGAATGGTGATTTCTGGATAGGTTTGCTCAAACGCCGAAATCAAAGTTTGATAAGCGGCTAATTCTGCTGTGTCTCCCGCAAAGGCAAACGAAACTACATCTCTGTTTGGTTCCGATTGGCAACCGACTAACAGAAACAAGAATAGATACAGGGAATGCAACCAGAAAAATTTACCGTTCTTCATTGGCAATT
>JBLIMP010000004.1:0-48861 GCA_047638855.1 Cellvibrionaceae bacterium
GGCATTGGCATCTAAAACCAAGGTGGCGGCTGATGGGATGTTGTCAAACGCCCATTCGGTTGCTTGCACACGGGTAATCGGCCGAAGATAGATGCGTGTGAACGCAGTTGACCAGATCAAACTGCCGAGAACGGCCGCAACTGAAACGATGACGAAAGTCGGCCGGAGTAGCTCAATCGCTAGCATCTGTAGCCGTTCAGCGGCCGGTAAACCGCTTGATCCCAATACCCGCAACCGTCCCAATGTCCCTTTTAGCCGAGAACCAACTTCCAGCTCCTCCCACAGGGTAATCATGAACCAGCCTGCCATCAGCGCCAAAAGCGGATAGATGGGGAGGAAGTAGCGCATGATTTTGGTAAACGCTGTGCCGGTATACAAAAAATAGACGCCGATGGCCGACACAGGAATCAAGTGCGAAAGCCAGTTTTCGCGGCCGTTTAAGAGCCTCCACAACGCCAGCCCGAATCCAGCAAAAGCCAAAAATCCCGCAATCGGCCCCATCCCCCAAATGGCGATGTTGATAAATGGATGGATAAGATCGGGACGACCCATCCACTGTAAGACAGGAGGGAAATTTGAATCAGACGCATGTAAGCGCAATATCTCTTCTATATCGGCCGTCCACGTTGGATTAAAACCAGCTAGCACTTGGGCCTTGTGGCCCAAAGTATTTGGTTCATATCCTTTTTGCTGGGCAATGGCACTGTCGGCAAAAGCATAAGGCATCGCCACTCTAAATGTTGCGAAAGTGGCAAGCCCTGCGAGCAGTAAGCCGGAAATGAGGACGATGCGCGATCTGATCGAGGCTGAACTAACCAACCATCGCCAGAACCCCAAACTATCGCTTTGATCGTCCATGCTGTGACTGCGATAGTAGCGGATTAACCAGACGATTGCGGCCACAACTGAAACAACGGCCATGATGACAACGTTGACGCGTGAAGCGGTTGCAAGTCCCAGTGCGATGCCAAACAGCCCCCAATTGAGCCAACGTCGGCCGTTCTCGGCAATGAGAACGGCTGAGTAAATCGATAGCGTGATAAAGAAGACGGACCAATTATCGCTGGTGTAAAAATGAGATTGCTGGATCGCCATGGCGGCGGTAGCCATAAAAAAAGCACCTAAAAGGCCCACACGCCGGTTGTAGATGCGTGCGCCAATTAAAAAGGTGAGCAGCACCGTAAATGTGTCTAGCAGGGCAGACAACATACGGCCGATGATGTGTACCCCATCGTAAGAGCGGAGATCATATTGACAAAACGGCCCTAATGCACCGTCTGGGCAGATGACCAATCGGAGCGGTTCCAGCGCGCGGGCCACGAAAAAGGTTGCTGTCATTGGAAAGTTGCCGTACACATAAAAGACATCTCTCAAGTTATAAACATTGAGCGGAGATTCGGATGTTTTTAGATAGTGGCTAAAGCTTTCTGGGGCCGAAATACTTGAGGTAAGCTCAGTTAGAAAACGCTCGTCTGGGTGGATGTGAGTATAGTCGTCCCAATTAATGCCGGTGAAGCGCAAAGTTGCCGCCAGCAGCAGAATGAGCATCAGCAGGAGCACAATGATTTGATTTTGAGTCTTTTTGTTTTGTAGATTTCTCTTTGCGTTTTCTAAGACTGCCATAAGGATTAGTTTGGAGATGCTGTTAAAACAAAATTTAGTCACAGGCTGGAATGGCAACTTAAATGCCTTCTCCTAATCCGGCTTCGACAAGCGTTCGACTGAGCTCATGCCGAAGTCTCAGCCTACTTGTACGAAGCTCAGTCTATTTACACGAAGCCCCCTGAGCCTGTCGAAGGGGCGATATACTAATTGACGTTCACGCCGTCTATATTCAGCACTTTAAAGATAACAACGCCATTTTCAGCATATATTTTTTCAAGAACCCCAGCAGTTACCATTTGATCAAGTTTCGCAATACTCTCTTCCCCATAATAAATATTCTCAAGTTGGCCGTGGTAAATATAAGCAACGTTGTATCGGTTTAAAATGCGCATAGTCAAGTCGGAGTCATTAGAAAGATAAAGTGCACTCACATCATTAATCCGATTGGTTACAAGAGAGTGGGGAACAGTGGTTCTCTGTTGCCGTTGGTGCCAATCCCAGCCGATAATCGATGGATTTCCGGTGTACATTGCCACTCGGTTTGTGATAGACCGGTAGGGGTTACCGCCATGGGCCTCGGCGAAAACGGGGGAGCCTGGAATGTTGTTTTGTATCCAAGTAATCGCCTCGTATTCGGGCTTTAGATCTACTGTTTGCCCAGAATCGTCATAGGTGACGTATTCCATAAACTTTGTCCCATCAAGTGTTAGGGGGATCACCTCTTTGCTAGTACGGACATTGCGTTTGGCAAAGGTGCCGAGCAATGGGTAGAGGGCGGCAACCGCGACAAGCAGTACAAAGCCGGTTTGCCACATGATCCGGCCGACATCGCCCCAATTTTCTTTGATATACACAAATAGCCAGATGAGCGATACTCCAGCCACAAGGCTGAGCATAATCCAAACCTGCATGTAGAACTTAAAGACAGTGTTCATCCGGCCGATATCGCCGTCGAGCACAAATATCTCGACAAACAGAACCAATCCCATCGCCGAGGCAAACAAGACGTTGATAATGCGCCGTTCGGCCGAAATCGATTGGCGCAGGGCCAGTAGACCTGAAAACAAGATCAGGACTAGGACAATCGGCAACAGTTCGTACCCCCACCAGTAACCCAGAATGAGGACCGGTACCAGGGCAACGGCCGCAAACAGGGCCGGGAAAAGCCAAACGACCCCTTCTTCAAGCGTTTTAGTCGAGAGTTCAATCGCCCAACTTTTTAAGTCGATAAACAGCCAGGTCACCACCACGATTAAAAACAAACCGTAAATGGTTAGAAAATCTCTGACCGGCGTATAAGACCCTTGCCATAGTTTGACTGAGCCATACGCAGTGCCGAAATTGCTCCAAAACGGTTGAAATGCAAATCGAGATAGAACAAACAGCAACGCACCTTGAACGGCTAAACGGCCGGCCGTTTTGAGTGTAAGCCCATCTCTTTTAAGATTGAAATAAGTTAACGCCAGCAGGCCAATAACGATATAAGTCGGGTAATCCCAACTGTTGGTCGGGTATAAAACCCCGATGGCAACCGCTCCAACCAGCCAATGGAACCCGCTCAGTTTGATGTCGGGTTTAAGTACCAATGAGATCGCCCAGCCTAATGCCAAAACAGATAATGGCAAAGCGATCATGTGGGCGTGCAGGTCGCCGTACAAAAAGGTGAAAAACGGAAATTCCGTAATCGGTTGCACTTCACCTTCGTTAATTTTAATCAGACGGGTTGCGTTCCAGAACCAATTATCTGGCCGCATTTGAATCACTTGCCCCGAAGCGATTTGTATCAACCCATCGAAGAAGCGGACCAAGGCGGGCCAACTTGGGTCAAGACGGCTCGTATTGACTCCGGCCGTGACCAGCACCCCGACTTCGGCTAAATTGCCAAGAATCATGGCAACGGCGGCCGCAAACAGCCCACCGGCCATTGGTGCCGACAACTTGCCCTTCCAAAACCTCACCCGCCCAACGGGTGACCGTTCAACCAGCGTATGGGTGAGCGAGAAAAGCCCCAGACCGGTGAAACTAAACAGCATGGGTAAGATCAGGTTGTACGCCACACCTGGCACAATCCACAGTAATTTTGCAACCGCCCCAGAATAGACAAAGCCATAATAGTAGTAGTTGATAAAACCACCCGCATGCCACGGATCGTAAGGCGGGAAGCTCGTCGATTTCATCACGGCCGTAAAATAGGACATGTCCATCGGCTTTTCACCCCCCCAGATGATGTGCCACACATCAGGGTTGAGCAAACGAACACCTAGCATAAACAGATACAACGTCAGTCCGATGACTTCTAATCGAAGCAAATGCTCCCACTTTTTCGAAAAGAAATGCTTAAGCTCCGCCAATTTTGCATGGGCCAGCCAGCCATTGACAAGGGCAATAAGCAACAAAGCCAGCCAATATGTGCTGCGACTGTTTGGCAAAACACCCCACGAAGCAACAAGCCACGGGAGCCAACTGAGTAGCAAGACGGCCAAAATTCGCGAAAGAGCATATCCTCGATCATTTAACCCATGAAAAACGACAAACGAGAGCGGAAATGTGATGATGCCCAATACGACAACGGTGAGCCACCAGACGACGGCGGCGACGAAACTGTTGTTGGAAAGCACCCCATCTGGGTTAAACACCTCTTGCCAACTGCCGCCAGCCTGCTGGCTAGCTTGGCTTTCGGCCGACAGATATAGCCCGTTGGGGGATTGGGTGGCTTCGAGCGGGTTCTGAAAAGTGACGTTTTGCAGATCAACTTCAGCCAAATAGCGAGCCGCTACAACCGGTTCATAATTGTCATTTTTTCTAAAAATCCAAACCGGCGGATGATCATAAACGCTAAACGCTTCTTCGGCCGCGGCCCAGCCAGGAGGCGGCCATCCCTTGACCGGTGTTTGGCCTAAACCAAACTGCCCCGTTGTGTCATTGACATCTATGGGGCCAATCCCCATTTCGCCGTGGAATTCTTGAACCAGTTCAAAACCCAAGTCTCCATTAAACAACCCACTATAATAATGGATCATCATTGGATAAGTGAGCGGTAAACGCGGCAGTGACCAGACGGAACGTTGACTGGTGAGTATGATGTAGTCAGATTCGTCGATCCAATTAAATAGATCAAGCCGTTTCTGGTCGCTGTCGGGATGGGTTGTAGCCATCGGACCGGTGGCCAAACCACGATAGTACTGTGAGAAAGGGTCCCGGCCGTGCGCACGCACCGGCAACGCATCATCCCAATGTTCGCTAGAAATAACAGAAGTTTCGAGTCGAATCGAACTTTTTGCCGTGCTGGCAACATGTAGCTGATTAAGCTGATTACCCGCCAACTGGATCGGGGGGACATCTACAGTGACCCGTTGGCGTGACAGGTTGCCAGATAGCGGCACTTCTGCGCCTGTGCGATCTTCATTTATCCCTTCTTCTATCCCTTCTTCAAATGTACCGTTAATCGAGAGGCGAACCGTGGCGTTGGTCAGCCCTTCCTCGGCCGTGACATAGTTAAGCGATATCCCTTGTACTTGGCCATTTTCTGGTAGTTCAAACGGAAGTATATAGCTACCTTGATCAGGGAAAAGCTCAAGGTCACGTATCGCTAGATTATGGGTTTTAAACGTTTTCTCATCAGTAGAATAGACAATCGAAATAGCACTTGGAACGTTTTCATAAATCCAATTGGTCGCCGCGACACGGGTCATTGGTTGGCGATAGATGTTCGTGAACCCGTTGGCCCATAGCAGACTAGTGATACCGGCAAGTACAGCCACCATAGTAAAACCGATGAGCAGAATTTGATTTTTTAGTTTGCTATGCGCCTGTTGCTCGTACCGAATTTTGAGCCGCTGAATGGCCCAAACGGTAAACCAGCCACCCAAAATAAATAGGGTGGGGTAGATGGGTAGAAAATAGCGGATCGATTTAACCCAGCGGGTACTGATAAACAAAAAGTAAAAAAGGGTCCAAAAGAGGGGTATGGCATGAACCATCCATTCTCGTTTGCCGTTCACGGTACGCCAAAGGGCGAAACAGACACCCAGCCACGAAAGTAACGCGGCGAGTGGCCCCATCCCGTATAAAAACATGTTGGTAAGCGGGAAGATAACAGCGGGGCGGTCTACCCATTGCAGTGCAGGTGGGAAGGTGGCCTCAGGGGCCTGCAACCGCTGGATCTCTTGCATGTTGTTGAGCCATTGTGGGTTTAGGCCAAATACGCTTTTGAGCAAAAGGGTGAAGGTTCCTGGCTCTTGGCCGGTTTCTGCAAAGGCGGTATCTCTGGCGAGTTGGGCATCGGTGAAGGCGTAGGGCATGGCGATGCGGAAAACAAACATGGCGATCAGTGCTGCGATCATTCCACCAATGAAGATGGCTTGGATGTCGAGTGTGCCGGTGCGTGACCAGACATAATCACTAAACTTGGTGACGCTGTAGAGTCTTTTGCTCTGTTGGTATTTCCGGCCGAGCCAGACCAGCCCAGCGACCCCGGCCGTTAATGCGACCGGGGCAACATTGATACGACTGGCGACGTTCAGCCCCAAAAAGAGTCCCATTGCAACCCACCAGCCTATCTTCAAGCTGTTTTCGGATGCACGTACAGCAAAATAGAGGCTAATGGTTGTAAAAAGCGTTGCCCAGTTGTCCATGGTGTAAAAGTGGGACTGTTGAATAGCCATGACGGCCGTTGCCATAAAAAACGCGGCGATGAGTCCCGACCATTTGCCATATAAACGTCGGCCGATCATAAAAGTAAAGAGGACGCTTAAAAGATCAACCAGACCGGAAAGCAGGCGGCCGACCAAGTGTACGCCGTCATATCCGACCAGGTTGCTGGTGCAGAAGACTGAGCTGCCCGAAGGCGGTGCTTCTCCACAAAAACGAGGTTGCAACGCATCGGCCCATTGGCTGACATAGAAGGTGGCTGTCATGGGAAAATTCCCATAGACATAGAACCCTTCACCTTTGTTGTAGGGGTTTAAAGTAGAAGACGAGGTGCGAATGTAAGCGAGAAAACTGCTTTCTGATTCGAGTTTGCTGGTAACGATTGTCAAAAAGCGTTCGTCGGGGTGCAAGTGGGTGAAGTCGTCCCAATTAAGGCCGACAAAACGGAAATAGCCACCCAAGATTAGAATCCCTAATAGGATGAGGATGACGGGTATATTTTTGCCGAGTTGACTGGGTAATCGGCCAGATGTCTGGCCGCCAGGTGTCCGACCGTCAGATGCCGGGCCGTCAGATGCTAGGTTATTGTTTTCGTCTGAAGCTGGCTCTGAAACCGATGTTTGTTCCGGTTTAGAGTCAATGAGGGTGTTTTCTTCGGTTGAAATAGTCTCGTTCCCGTTGTTTTATGATGTTTGATTAGGTGCCTAAAAATGGCAGAAGTTGAATTTTAGCATGGAGTAGGTTGAGAGAGCACGATTTAACCTAAAAGATTAAAGTGAACCCCGTTTAGGAAACAATCTGGCTCTTTGGGAATTTAGGGGAATGCCCACAGGCCTACGAAAGAGTTTTAGCTACTTGCTAATTTTGAATAGTTGATCTAATATATCGATATGAACGAACGTTCGTTTTTATTTCTTTTTTTTGAGCAAGAACGGTTTTGACGCATATGATCCAATCAACAGACAATACCCCCACAAAAGGGGAACTAACCCGCCAAACTTTAATAGAAAGTGCCCATAAGCTATTTCTGCAAAAAGGGTATCACGGCACATCGATGCGCCACATCGCCAAAAGAGCAGGGCTAGCCTTAGGCGGCATTTATAATCACTTTGCCAGCAAAGAAGAGATATTTCAAGCGGTTATTTTGGCCCATCATCCGTTTTTAAAAATTTTCCCAAAATTTGAAGAGGCAACGATAACGGACATTACATCGGCCGAAGAGCTGATCCGCACCGTCACCCATCTCATCTTTGCCGAGTTTGAGAAAGAGCCACAACTGCTCAACCTGATATTTATTGAAATGATTGAATTAAACGGCAAAAACCTCGCTTCTCTTTTTTCCGTCTTGCAGCCGATGGTTTTTACCTTTATTCAAAGGATTGCTGTTTTAAAACCCGATTGGCGCATTCCATCCCCAATCGTATTTCTCCGTTCTTATATTGGCTTGATTGTCGGTGTCTATTTGACCGATCGTTTTCTCGATAAAACCTTAAGCGTTGACGGCGAGATGGGCACCTTAGATGAATATTTGGAGATTTATTTCCATGGACTTTTCAAAAGCTAAACCGGAAGTAGCTGGACCTAGTATGACAAAAACCCCACCTCTCCAACACGTTAAACGACGACCTGCGTCAGCCCGCTTTTTGCGCTGGCGCAAAGTACTGCGCGACCTGGCTTTTGACCGGATGCGAACATTGCTGGTGATGGTCTCTATTGGGATCGGAGTGACGGTTTTTGGGATGATCATGATCACCACGCTGGTCATTTCTGAACAGTCAACCCGCAGTTACCAAGCCATCAACCCGGCATCTGCCATCTTGACAATCGGTGGCGGTTTTGATGACGCGTTGGTCGACTCAATCGCCCACATGCCAGAGGTCGCATTGGCGGCCGGGCGACGAGCGGCCGTCGTGCGTATCAAAAAATCAGACGGAGATTGGGCCAATCTAAACCTGCTCATCCTAAGCAATTTAGATGAAATGGGAACCAGCCCCATCGACATCGTTGAGACTAAAGCGGGGGTTTGGCCCCCGCCCCCTCGTGAGTTGGCTCTGGAACGAAACTCACAACTGTTTACCGGTCTTGTTTTAGGTGATTGGGCGATCATCGAAGCGCCAAACGGCCGATTGCTCACCATGCCGATCAGCGGCTTAGCTTTTGATCCTTCCCGACCTCCTTCTCAAGTGGCCGGTGTTTCATTTGCCTTTGTTGATCCAGAGACATTTGAGTGGCTGGGTTTTCCGACCAGCTATAACCAATTGCGCATCATTCCGGCCGAAGGCCGTAGCGATGTTGCCCACATCCAGGCTGTGGCTGACACAGTGGCGAGCAAAGTCGAGCGGGCTGGCCTAACTGTACGTGACACAGAAATTCCAGAACCTGGCGTACATCCGCTGGGCTTTTTGCTTGATACGATTTATGTGATTTTGCGGGTTGTAGCGGTCTTGGCCTTGATTTTGAGTATGTTTTTGATCGTCAATACGCTGACTGCGATGTTAACCCAACAGGGGCGCCAAATCGCTGTGATGAAGGCGATTGGAGGGACAAATCGGACGATCATGGGGGTATATCTGCGTATGGTTTTGCTGCTAGGGTTGGGCGGATTGCTTTTCGCCATCCCGCTTGCGATCTTGATCGGCAATCTTTTTTCCCGTTTTATTGGCGAGCAGATAAACATCGATATTGTTGATGTACAGGCACCTTTTGCTGGGCTGCTGATGATTGTGGCGGCCGGGTTGCTCGTACCGCTACTGGCTACCCTTTTGCCCATTCGCGGCCGGGTGGCGATCACTATTAGGGAAGCGTTGGATGATCGTGGGACTGTTTCAAGTGGGCCAAAACGGGAGACGCTGATACGCAAATTCTTTGGTTTTGTTGGCAACCGGTTTCAACAACTTTTTTCCCGGCCGTTGCGCCTTTCATTGCGCAACACTTTCCGGCGCAAAGGGCGTTTGGCTCTAACGCTGTTCACCCTCATGCTGGGTGGAGCGGTTTTTATCGGGGTGCTGACCTTGCGCTCTGCTTTGTTTGCTACCCTTGAAGAGACGATTGTCAATCAAGGGTTTGATATCTCAGTGCAGACGGCTGGACTGGCTCGTACTGAGCGTGTCGGCCGGATTGCGAAGCGTACGGCCGGAGTCAAAGCCACAGAAGGCTGGCTAATCAATCCCGCCATTATCGTGATGCCTGACGGCCGTGACGGCGAGCGGATCGAAGTGCGGGCGGTGCCGCCGGATACACAATTTTACAACCCTGAATTGCTCGAAGGGCGTTGGCTAGCCGATGGGGAAACGGCCGGATTGGTTGTGCATAAAAGCATTCGAAACGACCTGCCCGATTTGGCAGTGGGTGACACGTTGACGCTAAAAATCGGTGGAGACGAGCTAGCATGGCAGGTTGTTGGGTTAACGGAAGATCTGCTGCCTCCGCTGACTCCCGCTATCGCCTATGTCAATTTAGATTACTTCGCATATCTCAACGATCAGGTAGGGCGGACCAATACGTTACGGGTGCAAACGGCCGAACACACCCCGGAGTTTATTACAATGGTGGCGGCCGATCTTGAGGCCAACCTGCTCGAAGTCGGACTGCAACCCAAGTCAGTTACGACCATCCAGCTTTTGCGCGATATTTTGACCGAACGGTTTAATTTACTAACTGTCGTATTAACCTTTTTGTCAGCCATGATCGCATCCGTAGGCGGGTTGGGCTTGATGGGGACGATGAGCATCAATGTGCTGGAACGGCGTCGTGAAATCGGAGTCATGCGCTCGATTGGGGGGACAGACCGGGCTTTGCAACGGATATTTATGATCGAAGGGGTGATTATCGGCCTGCTGTCGTGGGTCGGGGCATCGATTTTGGGTCAACCGTTGAGCTGGGCTTTGGGGTTTCAAATCGGGAAAGAGCTGCTACAGACACCGCTTCGGCCGGTGATCGCCTGGTGGGCGATTGGGCTATGGCTGGTGTTGGTGCTGTTGATCTCAGTAGTGTCGAGTTATGTGCCAGCGAAACAGGCGACGGTGATTAGTATTCGGGAAACGCTGGCGTATGAGTAAATATCGGCCGAAATTAAGACTCAACTTTGTTGAGCAACTGCTGGGTCGATTTGATCACACAAAACTCATTGTTTAACGTGGCTAAACTGATGTTGTGAATCTCATCGGCCGAAAACAGGGCCCCATCATGCCCTTTTGTTTCAAACGCGGCCGTCGCATCTGAAATCAGTGTGACCTTAAAGCCAAGATTATCGGCCATACGCACAGAGGTTGAAATGCAGTGATCGGTCGTCAACCCAACCACAACCAAATCAGCAATCCCTTGAGCGTGTAGATATTGTTCAAGATCGGTTCCGATAAAGGCACTGTTGACCGTTTTTTCATACTGTTTTTCAGCCGGCAATGGCTTGGCCTCGTCTTTGACTTCGTTGCCGGGCAATTCCGGCCGCAATTTTGATTGTGGCTCTACAGAATTGTGTTTGACGTGGATAACCGGCCGGCCGGTTTTGCGCCATTCAGCCAACAGCAGAGCGATGTTTGATTCAGCTTGTGGATTGTTGCGGGTCCCCAAGGACGGGTGATCAAGACCCTTTTGCACATCAATAACCAGTAATGCGGTATTTTTCATTTAGCCCTCTTCTGCTGAAAAAAGACCTGACAGGTCTATAAATCAAGACAGATCGGCCGTTTTCGTTCGAAAACGGCCGACCCTGATCGCCACTTTAAGCTTGTAGAGTTCCCTATATACCTGTAAAAAATCGCCTATGCCACTTCAAAAAGTCCGGCCGCACCCATACCACCGCCCACACACATCGTACTGACCACATATTTTGCGCCACGACGTTTTCCTTCGATTAAAGCGTGCGCCACCATGCGCGAGCCGCTCATTCCATACGGATGGCCAATCGAAATCGAGCCACCGTTGACATTGAGCAATTCATCTGGAATGCCCAACTGGTCGCGACAGTAGATAACTTGTACAGCAAACGCTTCGTTGAGTTCCCACAGGCCGATGTCAGCGACAGTTAGACCCTGTTGTTTCAACAGCTTTGGAATGGCAAAAACAGGGCCGATGCCCATTTCATCTGGTTCACAACCAGCGACGGCCATGCCACGATAAATGCCAAGCGGTTGTAAACCACGCTGTTCGGCCAGCTTACGGTCCATCAAAACGCAGGCTGACGCGCCGTCTGACATTTGGCTGGCGTTTCCGGCCGTAATCGATCCCCCTTCATTGACCAACCTTAATCCGTTTAACCCTTCTAATGTAGTGCTAGGGCGGTTTCCTTCATCTTTGGTTAACTCAACCTCATGGAAGCTCATTTCTTTTGTTTCTTTGTCAACCACAGCTTTGATCGTTTTGATCGGGATAATCTCAGCGTCAAATTTGCCGGCCGCTTGGGCGGCCGCTGTCCGCATTTGGCTCTGATAGCCGTATGCATCCTGCTGGTCCCGGCTGATTCCGTACCGTTGTGCAACCGTTTCGGCCGTTTGTAACATCGGCATATAGATGTCTTTGTGTACTGCGGTCAATTTTGGATCGATGGCTTGAAAACGATTCATGTGTTCATTTTGCACCATGCTGATCGACTCAAGGCCACCACCGATGGCGACTTGCATGCCGTCGTGCACAATCTGCTTGGCGGCCGTGGCGATCGCCATCATGCCTGATGAACATTGGCGGTCCAACGTCATGCCGCTGACTGTGACAGGTAGGCCACCCGCTAGGGCAGCGTTACGCGCAACGTTGCCTCCGGTTGTTCCTTGTCCCATGGCACAGCCCATGACGACGTCTTCAACTTCGGCCGGGTCAATGCCCGCCCGCTCAACCGCTTCTCTAATTGCCCATCCGCCCATAGTGGGGCCGTGGGTAGCGTTTAGTGCGCCTCTGTATGCTTTTCCGATTGGTGTTCGGGCTGTAGATACGATTACCGCTTCTCTCATGGGATGTTCTCCAGAAATAGTTAGTTTTGTTGTTTGATGATTTTACTTAATTTTGTAGATCTGGAAACGGCAAATCAACGACCATCCCCGGCCGGACCTGCCCATCGCTACTTTCAACCGTTACCTTTGTGCCTGCTTCCCAATGACCCCGTTGAATCATGCCTAGTGCTACATTTTGTTCAAATCTGGGCGACCAAATACAGGTTGTGACTGAACCAACCTGTTGATCACCCATACGCACCGGCCAAGGCTGAGCGGCCGGTGGACAACGATCCCCGCCAAATAAAACGCCCCGGATCATCTGCTTTGGCCCTTCGGCCGCAATGCGTAACAACGCCTCTTTCCCGACAAAATCGAGTGAGCCGTCAAGCATGCAATATTGTTCCATACCACATTCAAGCGGATTGTTTTCACGCGTCATTTCGTTGCCCAACGACAGCAACCCACCTTCAACCCGTTCGATCAAATTTGGACTACCTGGCAACACATTGAATTCACGACCCGCTTGCCACAAAGCGTCCCAAAGTGGGAGTCCCAGCGACCAATCATCTAAGTAGATTTCAAAGCCACCCTGTTTGCTGTAACCGGTGCGGGCGATAACCAGTGGATGTCCTTGAAAATTGAGCTTTTTGAAACGGAAAAAGCGGATTGAGCGGACCTCATCGCCAAAGACTTTCGCCATTAAATCGTCAGATTTTGGCCCCTGCACCGCCAATGGCCAGACATCTGCTTCACGAATCGCAGCATCCAAGCCGTACCCTTGCGCTAACCCTTTTGCCCAAAGTTCAATGTCAGAGTCAGCAATTGAAAGCCAAAAGTGATCATCGGCCAGCTTTTGGATGATCGGGTCGTTAATCATCCCTGCATTTCCATCGATGAGAGGGGCGTACAAACATCGGCCGACCGTTGCTTTGCGCAAATCTCTTGGTGTCATTAGCTGAGTGAGCTTGGCGGCATCTTTGCCTTTGATTTCAATTTGACGCTGGCAGCTCACATCCCACAATTGAACGTGTTTACGCAAGTGCCAATAATCTTCATCCACCGTTTGGCGGAACCCTTTGGGCAAAATGGTGCGATTTACAATTGAGTAGGCAGAAACGCCTAATTCTTCGATACGGGGGGTGTATGGGGTGCCACGTTGACGGCGTGAGATGGTAAGTTTTACAGGTTGAGTTGACATGGTGAATAATTAACGGGGTCCCCCTTGAGGGGATAAGGAATAATAAATTGGGAATGTTTAATAGGTGCGCGACCCAATGATCTATTGATTACCGAACAGTGACTCACTGGTTAAGCCGACCACCAAGTGGAGTAAGAATGTGGCGATAGCATGATGGGGATATGTATTTTTTCATCAGGATTAGGAATTAAAAAGCGAATGACAATCTCTGGCATGATTTGGTCAGATTTCGGGGTATCTGGTTGGTTAGAAAAATATTCTGCGCTGTGAAAAACAAGCTCGTATTTTACATCTTCTTCGTCCTCGACTTCGACAGTTTCAGTGATACGCCCCTGCTCACTGGCGATGGTGTTAAAAAGGCCGATTCGACCGCCATCGGCCGAAATTTTGATACATTCAATGCGAATATTTTTAGCATGATCGCCAATAATTGAATCAAGTACGTGTGATGAAATTGTAGCCATATTCAAGTTCCTTTAATTGCTTAGGTTGAGTTTAAGAACGAATGATTGGCTATTTGCTGAGCACATTCTTTAGCCGTCATCACATCTGAGTGGACCTTTACGTTATATTCAACTCCTTCGTGGACGCGGTAGAATTGTTCCGCCGCAGAACCTACCTTGCGGTCTTTTCTGGCGACTTCCCTCCGTTGTAATTCTTCTAACGAACAAAAAACACCAACTGTACAGAAAGAATGATTTTCTAATTCATCTATCCAAATCTGTACATCACTGATGCCTTCAGCTACATCATCAATGATCAGATTATGCCCTGCTGAGAGGAGAGTCTGTACAACCGAGTGATAAGAATGATTGATCTTTTTTCCAAACTTACCGGAAACGACCCTCATCCCAGGTGTGCCATCTTTAAGTGTTACGTTCTGCCAGGTAAAACCGTCAGGTTCTGCTGGTTCAGAAAAATTGTTTGTTCGTTCAGGCATCATATAGATCATAATGTCGATGCCGATAACGAGATAATATTCTGGAAGAATATTTTGCAGTTCTCTGCTGATGCTTGTTTTTCCAGAGCTACTCGCCCCATTTAAATAGATGATTTTCACTTTTCTCTCCAAACGAACCGCCTAAGCCGAGGCGAGTTTCTTTTCAGGATCGTAAAACGGTTTGGGCACAACTGTAAGATTGAGCACCCCGAAAGGTGTTTGTGCAACAGCTCGTGTACCTAATTCTGTATGATCAATTTGCAACATGGCTAATCCGATGTTGCGTTTAAGGCGCGGGGAATAGACGGCCGATGTGACCTTCCCGACGTTGTTTTCCCCAATAAAAACAGGCCAATGTTGCCCATTTGGGTGCGGGAGCGGTTCCCCTTCAATTTCAACCCCGATGAATAACTGAGTCACACCTGTCTCTTGAATCTTGCGCAACGCTTGCTTCCCGATAAAGTCAGCTTCGATATCAAGGTTGACTAATCGTTCCCAACCTAGTTCATACGGATTGTTCTCAATTGTCATATCGGTGATATAAGACAACATTCCCCCTTCAATCCGGCGAATGGTTGAGGTGTGGCCGACATGAAGCCCTAATGGTGCGCCAATTTCCATCAGCTTCTCCCACAGGAAATCACCATGACCACTATCACGTAAAAAGATTTCATACCCCAATTCACTGCTCCAGCCTGTGCGAGAGATAACGAGCGGGATGCCATTAAAATCATGCTCAACAAAGCGAAAGTAACGGAGGTCTTGAACCCAATCACCAAAGACAGCACACATGATATCGCATGACTTTGGCCCTTGTAGTTGGAGCGGTGAAACATCTGGTTCACGAATCGTGACATCCATACCAGAATGAATCTGGACCCCTTTTGCCCAAAGCAGCACATCACTATCGGCGAGCGATAGCCAAAAATGGTTTTCGCCCAAACGGAGCAAAACGGGATCATTAATGATCCCTCCTTCTGCGCTCGTGATAAACACATATTTACACTGCCCAATCTTGCATTTTGCCAGATTGCGCGGCGTCAATAGTTGTACAAACCGGGCTGCATCAGGGCCGGTAATTTCAACCTGTCGTTCAACAGCTACGTCGCACAAAATAGCGCTGTTAACAAGGTTCCAGAAGTTGGCTTGTGCATCTCCAAAACTGCGCGGAATGTACATGTGGTTGTAAACAGAATATCCGGTACAACCCCAACGCTGGGTTGCTGCAAAATATGGAGATTTCCGAATTTGGGAACCGAATTCAGATCGGCCGGGTGTTTTGTGGGTCATTGTTTTTAGTCTTACTGAGAAATGGGAGGTGAATAATAATTGTTTCGCAAAAGCAGAGGCATTTATGCCTCTGCTATAAACGACGCCCTTTTGGGCTTTTTAAGGCCGAAGGCCGTTACTTGTAGCAGGGGGATTTATCCCCCGCTATTCAATTGAAGCCTTGTCTCGTTTGCTGGTTGTCGCCAATACAATCGGGCTGATATACCCCTTTGTTTTAACATTTACACACGCCGTTTTACCACTAGCAATCGCTCGCTTGACGGCCGGGACCAACTCTTCAAGCTCGGTGACCAACTCACCGTGGCCACCTAGCCCTTGGAACATCGCATGGAACGGGATGTCGCGAAAATCTGTTGCAAAATGGGTGCCTGAGTCAAACAAACGCTCTTGCTGTTGTGAAATACAGTCAAGTCCACCGTTGTTGTCGATCACCACCACAATTGGTAGATTTTCTTGGAACGCTGCTTCAATGCTTAATCCACCAGATAAAAACGCGCCATCGCCGCTAATAACTACAACGTTGCTTTTAGGATGAGTCAGCTTGGCTGCAATGCCAAACGAAACCCCGACGCCCAACATGCTAAAGGTACCTGGGTGCAAAATGTTGCCTAGCTTTTGACCTTTATAGCCAGCGATATTGATCGCAATTTCTGACCAAAAGTGGGTGTTGCCACCATCGATCACCAGCCAGTCATCTTCGCCCATCGCTTTTTGCACATCAAGCGAAAGTTGAAGTGGGTGAATCCGGCCGCCTGTCTCATCCAAGCTCGGGATGTCAGCGATCATTTTTTCAACCCATTCACCCCGTCTGGCCCGATTTAGATCAAACCACGAGCGCTCAAGCTCCCATCGGCCGTCTGTGTGCAATCCCAACAGCGCATCCAAAAACGCACCTGGGTCGCTAAGCAAGCCAAGGTCGGCCGCCCGGTTCATCTCCAGCTCTTCGTGTGAGCCATTGATGCAAATCAGCGTCGTTGTTTCAGGGAAAAGGGGTGGATTGCCAAAATTCATCTGATTATCTAGCCTTGCCCCGATCATGATCACCACATCAGATTCGTGGATCGCATCTTTTGAAGGATGATATTGATGGATGTCGGCCAGACCCATATACGCTTCCGCTTCTTCGCCCAGCAGTTTTTGATGATAGGGGATGTTAAAAATCGGAATCCCCATTTTGATCCCAGCTTCTTCCAATTTCTTTTCGGCTCGTGACCACCAAACCCCATGCCCGCCGATAAAAATCGGCCGTTGGGCTTTGCCGATGATGTTGAGTACCGCATTCAGATCGTCCGGGTTTGGCCAAGCTTTGCCCGACAAGCGGGGGAACTTGTTAAACGGCCGTTCGTCACTCTGGACCTCGACATCAAACGAACTAAACATGATGTCAACGGGCAGGCTGATATGCACGGGGCCAGGGTAACCGGACGTAGCGATTTTCCACGCCCGATCTACAAATTCAGGGATGCGTTCGCCATCGGTGATTTGGATACTATGTTTGGTCAGCGGCTTGGCGATTGCCACGTCATCAATCTCTTTAAAGCCACCGCTCCCTTGTCGTTTGAGCGTGCTGGAGCCGGTCACAAAGATCACGGGTGAACGTTCGCCCCACGCTTCCATCATTGCTGGAATGGCGTTTGCAAACCCCTCAGGGCCGACCAAACAGACGGCCGGGTTGCGCGTAATGCGGGTAAACCCATCAGCTAAATGGCCTGCCACCTGCTCGTGGGGCGAGTTGATCACCGGAATTTCACATTGCATAAATCCTTCTAGCGCAGGATTGCAGAAGCCGCCGCTCAGGGTAAAAACCTGCTCGACTCCTTTTTTTTGTAACGCACGTGCGAGTAATGCACCGCCTCGTATTTTCATTTCGCTAACTCCTTTTTTAAGAAATGACCAGTCGCCTTCGGCGCAGTGACCAGTGGGTTGATTCATACTGACTACTGGTCACTTAATACAGAAACATCTATCTCATTTACATCAGTCCGGCCGATCTGCGCCATGGTGACGCTGATTTCATTACTGAGTAGATTGATGACATCGTTTAAGCCACGTTGACCGTCCGCCGCTGTGCCGTACAAAAACGGCCGACCGAGCATCACAAAGTCAGCGCCTAAGGCCAGCGCTTTGATGATGCTTTCGCCAGATCGAATGCCGCTGTCAAAAACCAGCGGGTAGTCTGGACCTACGGCCGTGCGGATTTTTGGTAAGATGTGGATCGCCGCTGGGGCGCTGTCGAGCTGGCGCCCGCCGTGGTTCGAGACGTAAATGGCGTCAGCTCCGGCCGCCTGGATTCGTGCAGCATCGTCGGCTGAGGTGACCCCTTTGACGATCAAGTTTCCTTTCCATTTTGCACGCAAACGATCCAGAAAGGCCCAATCAACTTTGCCCCGACCTTCGTTTCGTTTAAATGTTTCGTTGCCGGTTTCGGGGAAGTTCGCCAATTTTGGTGCACCACCAAATAATGTCGTGAGCGACCAACGGGGATGGATGGCAAAATCGAAAAACTGCTTGGGGCCGATCTTGAACGGAACACCAAAACCGTTGCGTAGGTCGCGTAGACGAGGGGCGACTTGGGGGACATCGACGGTAAAAATCAGCGTTGAATACCCGGCCGTTTTTGCTCGCTCAACCAATCCCATCGCCTGCTCTTCTGATCCACCCACGTAAAGCTGGAACCACGTGTTGTCCCCAGCTTGACTATAAATATCTTCGATAGAACTAGATCCGGCTGTAGACAAGCCTAGCGGGATATTGTGTTCAACGGCCGCTTGGGCCAGCATTTTGTCGGTGCCGGGCCAAGCGAGTTCGCACATCCCCATCGGAGCAATGCCAAAGGGCAACCCCCACTCACGCCCTAGAAGGGTGGTTTTAAGATTGCGCTGGTCAACGTTGACAAGAACTCTGGGTTGAAGATGAATCGCTTCCAAAGCGGATCGATTGCGGGCTTTGGCTTGCTCATTTCCGGCCGCGCCGTCGATAAAATCAAACATCATTCTGGGTAGGCGGCGTTTGGCTAGGGCACGAGCCTCGTCTATGGAGTAAATCTTTTTAGACATTTTTTAGATGCTGGATATTAGATAATTAGATGTTGGATGCTGGTTTTGGGTTCGCTATCGCAAACGGGTTTTGATAGAGCTGATCGTGGGATTCAACCCCCACATCTAGCACACAATGGCTTCTTGGGTAAGCGATGCAGGTCAAAATGTAACCCGCTTTGGCTTGTCTGCGATTGAGGGCTGTTGCGCCAGGTTGAACCACTTTGCCGGAAATCAGTTTGGCGGCACAGGTGATGCAACCCCCATAATTGCACGCGATGGGGAGCTGAATTCCGGCCGTCAATGCCGCTTGGTAGATTGTTTCATCTTCACCCACCATCAGGGTGTGATCCCAGTTGCGGAAGATGATCTCGTGTTTTTTTGCGGGTTGAGTCATTTGTAAAAGGATGATGGGAAGATGCACCCTTCGACAGGCTCAGGGTGCATCTTCCCATCAACTAAATCTGCTGATTCAGACGTGGTTTCCAAAACGGCCGGAACAGCTCAATTTTGACACAGCGATCCATGATCACCCGCATGCCAGCATCTTCGGCCAGCTTTGCGGCCTTTTCGTCTACGACACCAATCTGCGCCCATAAAATATTGGCCCCGATGGCAATCGCCTCTTCGGTCACACTGTAAAGCGCATCTGACCGGCGAAAAACTTCAACCATATCAACCGGCCCCGGAATGGCCGCCAATGATGGGTAAACGGGAATGCCACGGATTTCAGTCACCCCTTCCTTGGGATTGACTGGGTACATTTTGAACCCTTGTTCGTGCAAAACGCGCAGAACCCCGTAGCTAAATTTTGTAGGGTCTGGGCTAGCCCCAACCATCGCAATACTTTTTGTATCTTTTAAAATCGACGCGATGTATTCGGCCGAATATTCTTCTTGATGATTCATAATGAACTCCAGCACCAGCAAGCTGGCGCACTACATTTCTACAGCCAAATATCAGAGGTACAGTCGCCACCAGGGTAGCGGGTTTCGTGACAGCGAGAAGGGCCGTTTGGCTCTTTGCCGAAATCAACAATGAAGTCTTCGTTGATCTTCATGCCTCCGTTTTCCATGTCACAATCAACCATCAGCATCACCCCACCATTTGTGCGGATCTCTGGGTAGAACTGGTTGTCCCACGTTGAAAATAAGGAGGTGGTGACGTAAAGCCGTTTGCCATCCAGCGATAGCTGAATCATTTGAGGGCCACCGGTTACTTTGACATCATTCACGAAAGGGGCTTTGTTAAGCAAGCCGCCCAACCAAACTTGGCCAGTTAAAACAGGGTTATGTGGATCAGTAATATCGTATTGACGAATATCGCCATGGAGCCAGTTGCACAGATAGAGGAAGCGGTCATCCATCGAAAGCAGAATCACGCTTATTAAGCCGGGTAGAGGAATAGGCCATTCAGGATGCGGTTCGTTGGCAACATCGATGATTTTTTCAACAATCCACTCTTCATCTTTTTTGTACCAGTGGATGATGTTTGAGGAGAGTGCGGCCCCAACAAATCCGTGAGTTGAGTCGGGGTCATGGTGGAAACGAACTTCAAGGGGAACAAGGCCATCTTCACCTAAATATTCAGTTTTGAATATCTCCTTCTTTTCGAAGTCCCAGAAGTGAATTTCGCGGCCGTACTTGAGCAATCCCACCTCTTCAAGGTCAAAGCCTGGCATAAACGTATTCGGGGCCGCCCATTCACTAGAAACCATGACATTGTGGCGTGGCTGATACCAAAAGTCGTAGTTGAACTTCTTGCCACCCATGCTGTTTTCCCAATGACCCATGATCTCAAAATCTTTGTTGAGGTGCAGAAATCCGCCTGGGGCTTCCCCTTTGGCATCGCCCAACATTGAAATGATAATGTCTGATCCCAAGCAGTGGATCGTATGTGGGGCGGATAGATTGGTTTTCTCTTTAATCTCATCCCCTTCAATAATTTTGAACAAGCTTGGGTTTCTAGGGTCTGTGACACAATCGATGATGTGAATGTTCGAGGTCCGTACCCCCGGCACAATCAGATATTTGCGCTCCATGCCTTCGTCATCAAAACATGACGAGCAAGCGTTCCAGCCGGTATGATGCAGTTCATCTCCGATATTCGGCATTTCCAAGCGACTGATAACTTGTGAATAGGTGGGGCTTTCTGGGTCCGCATCGATTGTTGCCAAATAGTCTGGCTTTTGAATCCCTGTGCCGACGTATAGAGCGACGGTGTACAGTAGTTTTTCCTTGGGGGCTTTCATCGCTTCGGCCGGTGATGCGTAACCTGGTCCGCAGCAAGCGCAGCTATCGTTTTCGTTCATGGTGCCATCTCCGTTGATCTGTTTTTTATTAAAGCGGATAAAGTGAGCATTGGGTTGGAACGCTCGCGAGATAAAATTTATCACCTATTGAGACAATTGTCCATGCTATGATACACTTGGATTAAATTATTGTTTTTTAGGATAGTTATATGCATCTTGATCGCCTCGTTATATTGCTTGAAACGGTTGCAACGGCCGGCCGGCCGTTGTCTGTTTTGGAAGTTCAGCAAGCCACCGGTTTACCCCGGCCGACTTGCTATCGCTTGCTACAAACGATGACAGAACATGGTTTGCTTGATGATCGGGCAAAGAATTCCCGTTATGTGCTGGGTGACCGTCTGATTCGCACCGTCTTGCAAGGTACGTCTGATATTGATGTACGCCAAGCGGCCGCGCCTATCATGAAAGATGCGGCTACTGAATTTGGGGAGGCTGTTTTTTTGTCACGCTTTCGCAACGCAAAAGTTGAAATCATCCATGTCGAAATCCCGGCCGATCCCAAACGATCTTACTACCATCCTGGTTTAGGCAATCGACCCATACACGCTTGCTCTTGCTCAAAAGTGATTGCTGCATTTGCCGAAAAAGAGTTTCAAGACGCCATTTTAAGTGGGCCGATGAGAGCTTATACTGAGCATACGAAAGTGACCGAGGAAGCGCTTCGTCAGGAATTTGCTGATATTTTGGTGCGGGGGTATGGGGAGTGTGTCGAAGAAATCGAAGTCGGTATTTCGAGCGTTGCGGCTCCTGTGCAAATACCCCATATCGGGGCGATTTTTAGTATTGGGGCAACCGGGTCGATTCGACGCTTTTCAGAAAACTATCGCAAAAAGATTGGAAGCGAGCTAATTAACTTATCTAGCAAAATTGCGACCTCGATACAACTATCAAATAGAGAGGGTTTGATACAAGGAGATTAAACTCTCATTTCTTGTAATAGATACAAAGAGTGTGTGAGGTGATTTGTGTTTCAAGCGGTTCATCCGGTTTTACCCTGTAAAGATGTGGCGATTGCGATTAAGTTTTATACTCAGGCGTTAGGCTTTGAGGTAGCCTTCCAAGATGCGGCCGACCCTAATTATGCAGGTGTGCGAAGAGATGAGGTTGAACTGCATTTACAATGGCATGACGGGCAAGAGTGGGTTCGTGTCGAACGGCCGATGTTGCGTTTCTTTGTAGCTGATGTGGATACACTTTATGCTGAATATCAGAATAAAGGGATCTTTTCTGAACATACGGCCGTGCGTGACACTCCGTGGGGCACACGTGAGTTCGCTTTTTACGACCTGAACCAAAATGGGCTTACGTTTTACCAAGATTTATAATTACGGAGATAGCGTTTAATGCTTGAACAAGCTTTTACATTTACGGCCGGAGAATTAGAACTCAACCGATCTGGTCAATTATCACCGGTTCAAGAAGAACGACTTGAGAGCTACCGTGAGGTACGAGGTTGCGGCCGACGGGCGGCTTTGATCGCTTTTGGGCTCACATCGCTGGGTATCGTTATTCTTCAACTTTTTTTAGCCAATGAATCTGGAATTGACGAAGCCCGGCCGTACATTTGGGGTGTCGCCGGTTTCTTTTTGGTAATTGCGCTGATTTTTGGAATCGTTGACTTTTTTACTGGGCAAAATTTGACCCAAGGGAAAGTAAGTGTAATGGAGGGAGTGGTTGAAACATGGTCAAAAGAGATTGGCGCAAGAAGTAGTAAAATCGGCACAGCTTATTTTTTAAGAGTCGACTACAAAGAATTTCAGCTTTCAACTGAGCCGCAAATGGAAGCGTTGCAAGATGATCACGCTTATCGTTTCTTCTATGTCGAAAACGGCCGGGTTCCGATCATATTCTCGGTTGAACCGCTTGATTAGTTAGAGCGAATAGAGTTTTCGGACATCCATATGAACTTTAGCCCCGACAGTTTTTTTATTGCTGGATACCCTATTTCATGGGGGACGACTTTACTCGAGTTGAAGGCACTCTTGGCCGGTGAGCACCTCATCCAATCAAACATTCATCATCAATACCCGGTATTGCATATTGAATGCAAAATCGCTTATGGGTTTGGTGCCATTGAGTTTGAAGCAGATGCTCCTGAATATGATCTTCCAGTACAACGGGTGCGTTATAAGTTGACGCCACCTTTTGAGCATTATGCACAGCCACAACCCGATTTTTGGCTCCCCAAAATGACAGGTACTTTGGGAAAACCGGCCGAGGAGTATAAAAACCCATATGTTAATTTGGCAATGCCATCCTCTTCCGTCGTCTATAATTATAAATGGAATGTTGAAGATGTTGAGATCGCTATTTCAATTTGGGGTGGGGTGCGACAAGAGGTAACTGGGCTGTCAGCGGCCGGACTTTATATCAATTGGACCAATGTAATCAAAGCGGCTGAGCCAACCATTGATAAAAATTTGGCGATGGAGAAAAAGCTAGAGCAGTATGCGGCCGATGTAACGGCCCTGCATATTTTCAAACTCAACAATCAACAAGAGCCTTATTTTCGCAAGCTCGATACTTCATTTAAACCGCCGGCCGATGAAAAAGTGCGTCGCGCTCAACGGACTTTACATCGTTCTAATTTAATGGATACCCCGTCAAAAATTAAAGAATATTTGGCAGACAATGAAATTGCCATCTGGCAGATTGAAGAGGGTGCTCGTTTTGTGGTGTCAAACATGTGGGATTCAGTTGTTATTGACCCCCATACTCATCAACAAGTGAGTTGGGACAATTTGTTACCGGCCAAAGGGGGCGGTTATATGAGTTTTACGCTTAGCCATCTGACTCTGCATGATAAATCTAGCTCAAAAAAGCTAACGGCCGTTGTCGAAAAGATTCAAGAGTTGTTGCTCCAGCCCATTAAATGCCACGAAAGTTATGATTATTAGATTGATGAACCCAATTGCGCTACTTTCATTTGTTCTCTTTTCCCTTCAAGTCAGTTAGGAGACAATCTAAGCATAGACAAGTTCTGCCACTCATTCAGCCCAATCTTCGATCTTAAATCTTCCTTCAGCCGGTACTCTATAATGTCCAAATCAAACGCAGCAATCAACCAGTTTATCAACCAGCTAAAAGCAAGCGCCTTCTTTTGTTCAATGGATGAGGCTAGTTTAACGACGATGGCAGAACGGGCGAAGCAGACCAATTACCAAGCGGGTGAGCTGATATTTGATGAAGGAGAGCCATCAAAAGGTCTTTATTGGCTTGAATCTGGTACGATCAAAGCGGTTAAGTATTCACAGGCAGGCAAGGAGCAGATTCTACATTTCATTAAGCCAGGACAGACGTTTAACGAAGTTGGAGCCTTTACGACACGGCCCAATCCCGCATCTGTTGTGGCACTTGAAGAGGTTAAAGCCTGGTGCATTCCCCGAGAAGCGATCAAAGAGAGAATATACGCTGACCCCGGTTTTGCACAAATGATTATCGATGTATTGTCCGACCGCTTGCGCCATTCGGTCATGCTTATTGAAGATTTATCCCTTCGGCCGGTTGTGAGCCGTGTCGCGCGCCTAATCTTGGATGAGTCTGACGATGGGACCCTTTTTCGGCCGACTTGGTACACTCAATACGAGCTTGCTTCCCGCTTAGGCACCGTGGCGGACGTGGTACAACGCTCTTTACGCAAACTAGAAGCCGACAACCTAATTGAGGTTGAGCGGAAACAAATTCAGATTCTCAATCGGCCGGAACTCGAGAAAATGGCTGCCTAAATCCCAGTCATCTGCAAACCCTTTTGCAAACCCGACAAAAGTCGGGGACATACGATTCTGTTCCGGTTAGTCTACTGCTATCAATGATTCATTTGGATCATCTAATCAAATAGCTAAAACAGGAAAAAATCATGAAAATCACAGAAAACACACGCGTATCAGAAATTTTAGAAGAGCACGGCGATATCGCTGACGTAATGGAAATCTTCGGAGTGAAACGAGTGGCCGGTTACTCTGTACGCAAAATGCTGACCAAAGCGATTACGGTTAAATGGGCCGCTCGCGTTCATCGTGTACCCTTAGACGAATTTCTTGAAACGTTAGAAAAAGCCATCGCCTTAAAATAGACAATGGGCTAACTAAAAGGAAAAGATGAAACTACCAGAATATATTTCACAAGCAGAAGTACAAAGAGTTTGCCAAGAGCTGGGCATCCGTGATTGGACTCAGCTTGAGGAAGCTGTGATTCAATTGGCTGAAGCCGAAAAGATACAACAAGAGATCGGGGCAGAGGCGATCCAGATCGATGCGGCCGATTTTCAAAAGGGGTTAGAAGTTGAGCTGGAGCACGGTGTCACGTTCCCCGATGCCAATGTCACAAACAATCATCCCATCTTGACCGGCCTGATTGTGCTAGCGCATCTCAAAGAAATGCTCGATTACTACGAGCGTTTAGAAGTTGCTGAATTGGAAGGGGATATGCTCAAAGCACTTGAAGCTGGCAACCATGAAAAGCTGGCTCAAAAATATCGGTTGCTGATTGCGGGCAAGGCACATCTGGCTAACAAAGAGTTGGGCAGATTAAAGAAAGAGGTTGTTTAATGGTACTCACAAATTCAGGCTCGACCTATCTAACCCATAAATGGGTGGGGCGAGTTGTCTTTTTATCTTTGCTGCTGCTCTTTTTTACGATTCCGCACACGCTTGAAGATTTCGCAACCGGTGAACCGGCCGAAGCTGGGGTTCCCGCCCCCCTGTTGTCGCTGGTTGTGTCAACAATCATTTTTGTACAGGCAATTGGCCTATTTTGGTTGGGAAAAAAACATCGGTGGGGGCTTTACGCACATATCGCTATTGGTCTGTTTTGGCCTATTGCATCTGGCTTTGCCCAGCTCCCCACTATTTTTAACGGCGAGCTTTATCGATCAGGGGCTATCTCGATTGGTTACGTAGCAGGCATGATTGTGATTGGCATTTTGCTTTGTCTTTCATCGATTATGGCGCTTGCTAAAAGAGAAATTTAAATGACTGATCTACTTATAGTTGGGGCTGGCCCAACCGGTTTAACTGCGGCGGCCGAAGCGGTACGGCACGGCCTTTCTGTACGGATTATCGATGCGAACCAGCACAGTTCGATCCATTCAAAAGCATTGGTGATTCACTCACGAACGCTTGAAGTTTTTACTGATATGGGCTTTGTTGACACCGTTCTCGAACGAGGTCAAGAGTTTCGCGCACTCAATATCTATGCGGATGGCAAAGCTTTGTCTCGTATCGATTTTCGCGCCATTAGCTGGCAAGATGCCATCTATCCATTTTGGCTTAGTTTGCCACAAAGCGAAACCGAACGATTGCTAGAAGAACACCTAGGTCGATTGGGTGTTCAGGTTGAGCGACAAACGAGGCTTACCGCTCTTGCCCAAGAGGGAGATCAGGTTCATGCGACGTTGACCCATATTAACGATGATGGTGAAACTGTAAGTGAAGAAGTGATCAGTGTCCCGTGGCTTGTTGGCTGTGACGGGGCTCGTAGTGCCACGCGCAAGTTAAGCGGTATTCCATTTGAGGGCACGGCCGAAGATGAGCTATTTATTTTGGGCGATGTCGACCTTGAATGGGATCAACCTGAGGACGAAGGGCAAAACTTCATGTCGGCCGATGGCATCCTGCTGGTTGTGCCTTTGCCCGAGCCAAAACGCTACCGCATCATCGCCCATATGCCAGCCTTGTCAGTAAATCAAGAGCCGGAAATCACTTCAAGCCTTTTACAATCGTTACTGGATCAACGGACAGGTATGCAGAGTCAAGTCAAAGAAATGACATGGAGCTCCAGCTTTTCAATCAAACATTTGGTAGCTGCTAAACATCGTCAGGGCAGGGTGTTTCTGGCCGGGGATGCGGCTCATATTCACAGCCCTGTAGGTGGGCAAGGGCTGAATACCGGTATTCAAGATGCCTATAACCTAATGTGGAAGTTGGCGCTGGTTCACCACGGGAATGGAAGTGAGAAACTACTTGACAGCTATCAGACTGAACGGCATGAAGTGGCTGAAGCAACCATTAAGAAAGTTAGTTTTGCCACCCATGTGGTCACATTAAAAAACCCCATCTCCCGAACTTTGCGAAACCAGTTGGCTTCGATTTTGGTCAACACCGATGCGGTGCGTAACCGAATGGGGCGAGATGTAGGGATGCTGGATATCAGCTATACCCACAGCGAAGTCGTAAAAGAAGATGCGATTCAATTAAACCGTGCTCAAAAAATGTTACAGGCCGTTCATAACAGCGAGGGTCATTTTGAAAACGGGCCAGCAAGTGGGGAACGAACGCCAAATGTTCTGTATATGGACGAGAAGGGCAAACCTCATTCTTTAGTTGACTCGCTTTATGGCACACAACATACCCTTTTGCTTTTTGCTGGCTTAAGTGACAAACGGCCGTCTGAAACACTGAGTGAAATCAACTCTCTGATTGCGCAACGTTATCCTGCGGTTCGGACTGTTCTGGTGACGACAACGGCGGTTGGATCAACTGATTGGTCTGGTGACACACTCGTCAACAAAGGCGGAGCGATCCATCGTCGTTTTGGAGCTACAGAAGAAGCGGTTTACTTGATCCGGCCGGACAACCATATCGGCTATCGCAGTCAGCCAGTGACCGTTGATTTGGTGCAGGCTTATTTAGAGCAGGTTTTTGTGCCAACCGTCATTAGCTGACGCTAGGCTTTAAACACCAGCCGTTCTCAATTTGCAGATACGGGCTGAATGCAAACAACTGATGTAGGGGTCGAAGGGGGCGGAACCACCTACTTTCTTCGGAGCCAAGTTGGCCCCGCCCCCTTCGACCCCTACCAAATATGCGTTCAGCGACAAAGTCGTTCCAAAATGATAAGTGCTGTTTACACATCTAAAAACTTATTCTGCGGATCAAGTGCATTTTTCACCCGCTGCGCCAACGCCAACCATGAGCGATTGCCTAAAAACGGGCTGTCGGCCGACCCTCTAAGGAGTTGGCCGTTCAGCCCCAACTCTGTCAACGCACTGTCTAATCCGGCCAAGTCGTCCGCAGTCACCAAGGCCACATTTCCGGCCGCAAAATAATGCGCGGCCGTAATCACATCCACCTGATCTAAACCCCGTAGCTTTTTCGGTGCCACCGGCACCTTAACCAAATTCGCCCCGCTAGCGGCCCAATCGATCCCATTAATCGCCGCCCAATGTTCAGCTTCCCCCTTTTTTTCTTCGATGTCTTTAGCCGTCGTGTTTGTACTCAGCCAAGCGCTTAACCGTTCAATCCGGCCGGGTAGACTCTCAGGCAAACCGCCTAAGCGAATCCAACCTTTTGTCATCGGCCCGTCACGCTTGGCACGGCGAAAATCAAGCGCATCCATCTCGAAAGGCTGATTTGCCAGCGCAAAAGTCGCATCTAACGCATCTTGTAGCGAGTTAAAAGCAAGTTTCAGCGTGCGGTACTCGGCCGGTTTTGGGAACACTTTCAGCGTCACTTCAGTCAAAATCCCATAGCGGCCCAACGACCCCACCATAAACTTTGGCAGATCAAACCCAGAGGCGTTTTTAACCACCTTGCCGCCCCCCCGCACAATGTTTCCTTGCCCGTCTACAAAATAGATTCCCAGAATAAAATCTCGCACACCACCGTACCGAAAGCGGCCGGACCCCGATGTGTTGGCCGCTACCGTGCCGCCAATCGTCGCCCCAGCTTCGACCAACAGCGGATCAAACGGTAAATATTGGCCGTTGGCGTTTACCGCTTCGATCAGGGTTTTCAGCGTTGTCCCAGCTTTCGCTGTGATGGTGTATTCATCCGGCTCATATTCAACAATGCCCGCAAGCTGGGTCATGTCGATAGATAAGGCCCCATCTGGAATATCACCAGAAACCGCCGGTTTTGACCGGCCGCCAATTGGCATCACCTTAGCGCTAGATTTGACGATCTCCGCGATTTCTTGAGCATTCATATCGCTTTAGTTTGATTCAGATAGAAACGTATCAAGAAACGTAAGATACCCTTTTGGACCATTTCTTTTGGTCCATAGTTTTACGGATTTTCTGATGCGTTTTAAGCATAAAATGAGAACCTCAACCGAAATTTTTCGACTTTCAGGTATAGATATCTCTTGACCGTCCTTTGTTTGTAACCCTGAAAAACCATTTAAAAGCAATATAGTAATGACAAATAAGCTATCATAAACTTGCTGCTGCTGGTCGCTTAGAGTTCCAAGCTTAATGACTTTTTGTTTTCTCTGTGCATCGTAGTAGCGTATGGCTGTGTTAATAACAACATCAATGTCGTAGTCACGCAAATCTCGATTATTTCGATATTCACCTAAAATTGCGAATTCGATGTTCATTAAAACATCTTGGTATTCCTCTTCAACTTTCATTTTTCATTTCTCCGATTAATTATCATCTTCCAAGCGCAATGCGGCAGGCGGCCGTCTGCGTTTGATCACAACCTCTGGTTCCAAGTTGGTTAGCTGTCCTCTGCCGGAGAACAATACCGCAATCGGCCGGGTCGCCTCAAAATGGCCAAAAGCAATCGTCATGATCAAGACAATGGGGACCGATAGGATCATGCCCGGCACACCCCATATCGATCCAAATGTCGCCAGCGATGCAAAAACGACCAGCGGGCTAAGATTTAAAGATCGGCCGGCCAACAGCGGCTCTACAAACGAGCCAGAAAATATCTGAATCGCATACAAAATCGAAGTTAGGATAAAAAATATCGTCCAATCTCCAAACTGAGCTAGCGAAAAGAGGGCTGGAAACACAACGGCAACCACTGAGCCTAAGTAAGGGATGTAGTTCAGCAAAAAGATAAGAATCGCCCAGAAAAAGGCGTTTTCTAGGCCGAAAATTAACATCACAATCAAAGAGGCACCGCCGACCATGAGGCTCACTAATGTTTTGATTCTGAAATAAGCCCTTACATTGTCCCCAATCGATTTAAGCACCCGTTGCAAAGTGACATTAGACTCGTCGTCACTGTAGAGGCTGCCGAGCTTGGTGGCAAAGTCTCGCTGTTCGATCAGCATGAATATGACATAGACCAGAACAATTAAAAATTGCCCGGCAAAAGAGGCGACCGGGCCGACAAATTGGCTGACAAAGCCATTCATGAAATCTAATCCGCCTGAAAACAGATCGGCCGCACTGGGGATAGAATGCCGAACGGATGAGACGGGGGGCAAAAAGTCAATCAGCCAGCGTGGCGCATTGCTCAGTAATCGATTGATGTTTTCTGTGAGTAAGGCCCGATCTCTGATCATTTCCCTGATGGTAGCGCGTCCCATTCGCCCCATAAGCCAAAACCCGAAGCCGATCACAAAAATTGAAATCGCACGGGCTAGCCAAGTGGGCATAGACCGGCCGAAGAGCTGAATTTGTTCTAGCGGTTCTGAAATGGCCGAAATCAAAAAGGTAATCAGCAGGGCAATGATGATCGGCATCACAATAGAGCGGCCGTAGATCATCAAAAATAGTGTGACCCCGATCGTAAAAACGATCCCGACAAAATTGATTAAAGTAGCATATGGAACATTTTTTTCATTCATAAATTGAAAGCAACTTGGCGTGGTCTAAAAAAGACTGTTGTAAAACTAACGAAGTTCTTCAATTTTACTACTCTCGTGAAATAATTCCCGCCTTTTCTAATGGATGCATCCCGTGCATTTTTAAAGCTGGTGCCTCACCAGTCGGCAATTTTTTGCCAGGGTTGGCTACATGGTGTGGATCAATTTCCTTTTGGATGGCAACCATCGTATCAATGTCTACCTCGCTAAACAGCAGCGGCATGTAGTCTCGCTTTTCCATGCCAACCCCATGTTCACCCGTGATTGTGCCGCCCAACTTGATGCACAGCGTCAATATTTCACCGGCTAATTTCTCAGCGTGCTCATGCGCCCCTTGTTCTCGGCCGTCGTACATAATCAGCGGATGCAAGTTGCCATCACCCGCATGGAAAACATTGGCAACCCCCAGCCCGTATTCAGCACTAAGTCGTTCGATCTCTGCCAACGCTTTGCCCAACTGCGAACGGGGCACAACCCCATCTTGCACCACATAATCGGGGCTAAGTCGGCCGACCGATGAAAACGCCCCTTTGCGCCCTTTCCAAATTTTGGCTCGATGGGCTTCATCTTGGGCGACCTGAATTTCATACGCCCCTGATCCGTTAATAACCTCAACCAGTTGCTCAAACTCCGCATCAACCTGCTGGCTCTCACCTTCAAGTTCAACAATCAGCAACGCCGCTGCTCCGGCCGGATATCCCGCGTTTACTGCCGTTTCGGCCGCCTTTAAAGCCAGCCGATCCATAATCTCCATCGCCCCAGGCAACAGTCCCGATGCCACCACATCGGCCACCGCATTCCCCGCTTTTTCGAGTGAGTCATACGCTGCCAGCACCGTCTGGTATTTTTCCGGGATGGGGAGCAAGCGGACCGTAATTTCCAGCGCAATCCCGAATAGCCCTTCTGAGCCGATAAACAGCCCGATTAGATCAGGGCCAACGCCCATCCCTTCGGTGCTTTCAGTGCCAAATTCAACCACTTCTCCATCTGGCAAAACAACCCGCAGGGCTAAAACATGGTTGCTCGTCATCCCATATTTTAGGCAATGTGCTCCGCCTGAATTAAAAGCGACATTGCCCCCGATCGTACAAATCGATTGGCTTGACGGGTCGGGAGCATAATAAAGTCCGTACTTTTTTACCGCTTTTGAAATGTTTAGATTGATGACCCCTGGCTCAACCACGGCCGTGCGTTGTTCTGGGTCGATGCTTTTGATCTTATTGAGTCGATTTAAACCGATGACGACCCCATCTTTAATGGGTAATGAGCCACCTGACAAGCTAGTGCCGCTCCCCCGAGCCACAAATGGAACCTTGGCTTCGTGGCAGAGCTTAACAACCTGTACAACTTGTGCTTCACTTTGCGGAAGCACGACCGCTCCTGGTTTTGCATGGAAAGCGGTCAGCGCGTCCGATTCATACGGCAACAGATCTACGTCACGGGTTAATGTCTGTCGGCCGGGACATATTTCCTGGAGTTTTAGGTAGAAAGTTTCAGGGTTCATGTTTTTTAATGACAAGTGATTATTGAATAAGCGGGACATTCCGCTCAACAAATTGTAACGCAACCCCCCACGGACAGCGCACAAAGGTGACCTTGTCTTTCGTCGAGTTGGTCAGCAGCTTGCCATCATAGCTGGCTCCGGCCGCTACCAGTTTTTCAATAACCTGTTCGATTTCTGTCACCTTAAAAGCGATGTGGAACGTATACGGGTTGAGCTTGCCGTAGTCTAAAAACTCCGCATTGGGGTCCGAATAGACTTCCAAAATCGTATGCCCTTTTGAATCGATCATAAACGATTCAAAAGGGGTTGCAGTTCGGTTTGAGCGAATGATATTCAGCCCCAAATGGACCGAATACCACTCGGTAAATTCAACTGCGTCTTTAATGTTAATTGCGAAATGTTCAATTTCCATGTTTGAAACCAAGATATCAGAGCACGAGCCACGATTTATTTCTTGCCATCTGCTCTTTCTAAAGCAATTCGTACGCGGGCAGTGTCAAAAAGTCGACATAATCACCCAGCACCAAATCTTCCATGATTTTAGCCGCTTGATCAAATTTGCCACCTTTAAAACGCTCTGAACCCACAAGAACCTCGATTTTTGCCAGTTCTTCTGGAATCATCGGCTGAACCAGCTCGGCCGTTATCTCACGGCCGTCCGCTAACTTAGCCTCATCATGATGAATCCACTGCCACACTTGCGAACGTGAAATTTCGGCCGTGGCCGCATCTTCCATTAGGTCATAGATCGCGGCCGCGCCGACCCCGTTTAACCATGACTCGATGTATAAAATTCCAACATTTAGATTGTGGCGCACACCTGTTTCAGTGATTTCACCGCCGTCTACTTTGAAATTGAGAATATCTTTGTCAGTAAAAGTAACATCTTCACGCATCACATGTTTCTGGTGGGGTGCATCGCCTAACACATGTTGAAATGCAGCTCGTGCAACTGGGACAAGTCCCGGATGAGCCACCCAGGTCCCATCATAGCCAGCGTTTGACTCGCGGACTTTGTCTGCTTGGACTTTCGCAAATGCTAATTCGTTTGCACCCTCATCTTTGCGTGGGATAAAAGCAGCCATACCGCCAATCGCATGTGCGCCCCGTTTGTGGCACGTTTTCACCAAAAGTTGTGAATAGGCGTGCATAAATGGGACCGTCATCGTGATCTGATCTCGATTTGGCAATAAGGAGTCTGGCTGATTGCGGAAAAACTTGATCGCGCTAAAAATGTAGTCCCAGCGGCCGGCGTTTAAACCTGCCATATGGTTGCGCAACTCATATAGAATTTCATCCATTTCTAGTGCGGCCAAAATCGTTTCAATCAGCACAGTCACTTTGATCGAACCCTGGGGTATACCTAAATCATCTTGGGCTTTTACAAACACATCGTTCCAAAGGCGGGCTTCTAGATGACCTTCAAGCTTTGGCAAGTAAAAGTAAGGTCCAGACCCTTTTGCCAACAGCATTTTTGCATTGTGGAAAAAGTAGAGGCCAAAGTCGAAGATGGAGCCAGACATCGGCTTTCCATCTACTAAAACGTGTTTTTCGTTTAAGTGCCAGCCACGCGGCCGGACATTTAAAATCGCAACTTTTTCACCCAGCGTATAACTTTTCCCTTTTGACTCTAGTGTAATTGTCCGCAAATTTGCATCTCGCAAATTAACTTGTCCATCAACCATGTTGTGCCAAGTGGGAGAGTTTGAATCTTCGAAATCGGTCATAAACATATCTGCCCCAGAATTTAAGGCATTGATAACCATTTTGCGATCTGTCGGCCCGGTGATTTCGACCCAGCGTTTTTGCAAATCTGCTGGAATGGGGGCAACTTGCCAGTCGGCCGCCCGCACGTCGGCCGTTTCTGATAAGAAACCTGGCATTTCCCCAGCATCGAATGCGGCTTGGCGAACCTGACGGGCGGCAAGAATATCGGACCGCTGCTGGCGAAATGCACGTTCAAGACCTGCAATAAAATCAATCGCTTCAGTGGTTAAGATTTTAGAAAAAGCAGGTGTGATTTCACCGATAATATGTATAGATTGGGGCATAAATTCTCCAAGTTATGTTTAAGGTTGATTTTGTGATTTTTTTCGAAACCGTGGTGGTATACCCAATAGTATTCCACAAGTTCTAAAAGTCAAGAAAGTTGCGATAAATTATGTGCTTTCAACAAAAACACTTGTCAAATCAATCTAGGCAGGCAAGTAGTGCCAGAAGAGGAATTAAGACTCTTTTTCAAGGATAAGGTTTAAAGCGGCCGGATCTAGAATTTCAACCGTTTTACTTTTTAAGGCGATCATCTGGTCTTCACACAGGCTTTTGAAGGTTCGATTTAGATGGCGCACAGACGTTCCGAGTAGAGCGGCTAAAGCCTCACGCTTTTCAAGCTGGAATGTCCGGCCGTCTTTTCGCATGCGGCCGAGCAAATAGCGGGCCAGCCGATTTTCGGCCGAAAGCGACACCTGTGACAAAAGCGTTGATGAAAAGTCGATTTTACGCGCTAAATAGCGGAGCAAAAAACGTAAAAACCTCGCATCTTCAGACCCATGCTCTCGCACGATTTTTGCAGTTGTCACTAACAACAGGCTGTCTTCCACCGCCTGCACATTGATGTTACTGGCTGAACCTCGATCTTCAAATAGCTCTATGTCGCCGATGATCGAAAGTGGTGTTTCAAACGCAAATACCGCTTGGTGACCGTTCTGATGCAGATAGCCTACTTGTAATTTCCCCGAAACCAATAGAAAAAACGACTCAGACTTTTCCCCTTCGCGGGCCAAATACTCCCCTTTTTCATACGCGCACAAATCAACCGAATTTAGGATCGACCCTGGGATATGAGCCGACAAATCGAAGTAGGTGATATAACTTTCTTTTACTTGCGAGTCTGTAATTCTTTGGATAAAGCAAACCTCTTATTTATTACTAGAAAACCGTAGAAAACAATTTTAGCCTTGCTTGCAGAAGTATTAAAAACTTGGTCGAATGGTATCGCATTTTGCAAGCCATTTGCTAAGACTGGACCGATCTTTTGGACCGGGCCAGTCTTTCAAAGTATCTACGCCAACAAGCCCGATGCCGTCATACTAAAGATTTGTTAGATTAAACCTACCCTTAAAAACCGTGCTATAATTTCCGTCGTAAATTCTTCACAAAAAAATACTTGTACTCCATTAGGGGAGTTTTGAAAGAAGCTGAGAGGATGGCAAACCATCGACCCTAATGACCTGATCTGGATAATGCCAGCGTAGGAAATATGGATGTTTCAACTTTCAACCGTCTTCGACAATGAAATGAAAGGTTGAAAACAAAAAAGACCGTTTCCGCTGGGGACGGTCTTTTTTGTTTTAGGCCACGTTTCGCTAACTCTTAAACAATTGGGCGTGGCAAAAAAAGATAAAAAAAATGGGCCAACGTGTCCATCAAATAGGAAAAGAAATGAAAAAAATAGTTGCCCTTCTTGCTGTAGGATTGGGAGCCTTACTCATCTTAGCCGCTTGTGGCTCAGGTGAAGTTCAACCCGTAACACTCAAACTTGTCTCACATGACAGCTTTAACATTAGCGAAGAAATCGTTACCGCTTTTCAAGAACAAACTGGCCACACACTTGAAATTGTCCAGTTGGGCGATGCGGGAGAAATGTTGAATCAGAGCATTTTGTCAAAAAACAACCCGCTTGGAGATGTGATTTTCGGTATCGACAATGCGTTCTTAAGCCGTGCTTTAGAAAACGATATTTTGATCGCTTATGACTCACCTGAACTGGCGAATATCGATGGCTCGCTCAAACTTGATTCTGGAAACCATGCCCTGCCGGTTGATTATGGCGATGTTTGCCTCAACTATGATAAAGCTTGGTTTGCAACGAATGGTATTGCCGCCCCAACCGGCCTGGCTGATTTAGCAGATCCAGCATACACGGGGCTAACTGTGGTGCAAAACCCAGCAACCAGTAGCCCTGGTTTGGCGTTCTTGCTGGCAACCATTGATGCCTATGGGGAAGATGGCTATTTGGCATATTGGGAACAATTGGTAGCAAATGACGTGCTTGTCGAAAACGGATGGAGCGAGGCGTATTATGAAGCGTTTTCTCTGTACGGGGGTGACCGGCCGATTGTGGTCAGCTATGCCAGCAGCCCTCCGGCCGAAGTTATATTTGCCGAAACAGAATTAACAGAAGCTCCCACTGCGAGCGTGATCGGTGACAAGAGCTGTTTCCGTCAGATCGAATTTATCGGCATTTTAAAAGGAGCAGAGCATGAAGCGGCCGCCAAACAGCTTGTTGACTTTATGCTAGGCAAAACCTTCCAAGAAGACATTCCGCTAAACATGTTTGTTTTCCCCAGTAACACCACGGCCGAACTGCCAGAAGCTTTCGTCGCATATGCAGACATCCCTGAAAACCCAGCGACCGTGTCACCCGATGACATCGCCGCCAATCGTGAGGCCTGGATCGGTGCTTGGACCGACGTCGTTCTGCGGTAGTTTAAAATGATGAGTGATAGGATGGTAGGATGATGAAATGAGAGCATCATCTCATCATCCTACCATTCCGTCACAGGACTTTGTTTGCGAAAATACACCCGATTTCTCCCTATCATTCCCCTTGTTTTTTTTAGCCTATTTTATTTCTATCCGCTTGCCAGCATTTTAAAACTCAGCTTTGCGCCTGACGGCCGGTTTCAACTAGACTCAGCCAGCAAGCTTTTGACCGATTCTTACTATCTTAGAACGCTCTGGTTTACCTTTTGGCAAGCGGTTGTGAGTACCGTGCTGACTCTTTTGCTGGCACTTCCGGCCGCCTACGTCTTCGCCACCTATAACTTCCGCTACAAACAAACCTTGCGTACCATCAGTACCTTGCCATTTGTGTTGCCCACGGTTGTTGTTGCCAACGCATTCACCGCCCTGATCGGCCCTCGTGGCATTGTAAACGCCATCGTTCAGCCGCTTTTTCAGCTTGAAAGTCCACCAATCGATATTGACCAAACGATTTGGATGATTCTGTTGGCGCATGTTTTTTACAACTACAGCGTCGTACTGCGCATCGTCAGCACCTACTGGCAACGTATCAATACAGATTTGGCCCACGCGGCCGAAACATTAGGCGCATCTCCGTGGCAACGTTTTCGCACCATCACCCTGCCTTTGCTCCGGCCGGCCATTACAGCGGCCGGAGTGCTCGTTTTCATCTTTACCTTTACCAGCTTTGGGGTTGTGCTTTTGCTGGGTGGACCGCGCTATGCCACCCTTGAAGTTGAAATTTATCGGCAAGCGGTCAACATTTTTGACTTGCCGGTTGCGGCCGCCCTTTCTCTATTTCAAATCATTTTTACCTTTGTGCTGATGACCGTCTACACCCGTACCCAATCCCATATCGCGACCCAGCCCTCTGCAAGGATAGCGGTTGCCAAGCCGGTCTCTAGCCGTTTGGACCGTTGGTTAGTAGGTGGAAATCTGGCCGTCATGTTCATCCTTTTAGCCACCCCTTTGCTAGCCCTTATCGCCCGTTCATTTGCTTGGGTTGATTCAAACCCCTTCTTTTTTTACATCAAACTATTCGACAATGAACGGGGATCGGTTTTCTATGTACCGCCTATTGAAGCGGTCGGCAACTCGCTTTTGTATGCCGCTTTTGCCATTGTGATCGCTTTGAGTATCGGCTTGATTTGCGCTTATCTTGTGGTTGATAAAAACAGGTGGCTCGACCCGATCTTTATGTTGCCCTTGGCGACTTCGGCCGTGACCCTCGGTTTTGGCTACATCATCGCCCTTGACGAACCCCCTCTTAACCTGCGTAATTCATTTATTTTGATTCCGCTGGCCCATGCTTTGGTGGCGATTCCGTTTGTGATTCGCACCGTTTTGCCCGCTTTGCGCAGCATCGACCCGGCCGTGCGTGAAGCGGCCAGCACGCTGGGGGCCAATCCCCAGCGTATTTGGTTGACGATCGATTGGCCTTTACTGCGGCGAGTGTTGCTGGTGGCGGCCGTGTTTGCCTTCACAATTAGTATGGGTGAGTTTGGGGCCACTGTTTTTATCGCTCGCCCTAATTCACCTACCATGCCAACCGCCATTTTCCGCTTTTTGGGCAGGCCTGGGGCGGTTAACTTTGGCCAAGCTTTGGCGATGAGCACCTTACTAATGCTGGTGTGCTCAGCCGGATTTATTCTGATTGAGCGGTTGCGCATCGGAGATAATTCAGTTGATACGGGAGAGTTTTAATGACCCATCTAAATATAGCAAACGTTGAAAAAAGATTTGGATCAACGGTCGCTGTAGACCGGGTGTCTCTTGAACTTGAGCAAGGGGAAATCGTCTGTTTGCTCGGCCCGTCAGGGTGTGGCAAAACGACGCTGTTGCGCCTAGTGGCGGGATTAGAAACGGCCGACGGTGGCTCGATTGTCTTAAACGGCCGGAATTTAGTCGATGTCCCAACTTACCAGCGTGGCACCGGCATGATGTTCCAAAGCTATGCACTTTTCCCACACATGACTGTGGCTGAAAACATCGCTTATGGTTTAAAGATGGCGGGTGAGCCTGAGCCGCTAATTCGCGAACGAGTGAATGAAATGCTCAACCTAGTTGATCTGCAAGGGCTGGATCAGCGGCGTATCGATCAGCTTTCGGGCGGGCAACAGCAGCGGGTAGCGTTGGCCCGCTCTTTGGCCACTCGGCCGGGTATTCTTTTGCTCGACGAGCCGCTTGGTTCACTTGACCGTTTGCTCCGCGAAAGGCTGTTGGGGCAGCTCAGAGCCATCCTTAAAAAAGTAGGGGTGACAGCTTTGTATGTCACTCATGACCAGTCAGAAGCGTTTGGGATCGCTGATCGAGTGGCGGTGATGAACAACGGCCAAATCGAACAAGTTGCTGAGCCGCAGGAGATTTACACCCGGCCGACCAGTCGTTTTGTCGCTAGCTTTTTGGGGTTGAGCAACGTCGTGGCAAGTGACAAGTGGCAAGTGGCGAGTGGTAGTCAATTCGACCAGTTGGCCAGCCGATGGTTAGATGGGAAATTGACAGATGAGACGAGCATACTTATTCCCCCATACTCTGCTCGGTTAGAAGAAGAGGTTGGGTTGTGGCCGATTTCGGTGACGGTCAATAGCTACTCTTTTCGCGGCCGCTTTGCGTTGCTCAACTGCCGGTGGGGTCAGTACGAGCTTGAGTTTTCGCTCGATCCGTTTGGGGGGCAACACCTCATCGGCCGGGTGTTTGAGGCGGGCGAGCAGGTTGATTTGTGGCTTGATCCTCACTATTTTGTTTTGCTAAAAGATTAGCCATTGACACATTCCGGTGTGTCTTTGATCTTTTCTGGGCTGAGGTAAACTCTAAAAAAAGGAGATAAAAGTATGGCAACACAATATGAAAAAGCGGAAGCACTACAAAAATTGCACGCAAGTAACGAAACTTTTGTAATCCCCAATCCATGGGACATCGGTTCAGCCCGACTATTTGAGGGGCTGGGGTTTAAAGCCTTGGCGACAACCAGTTCTGGATTTGCGTACACGTTGGGCCGAAACGATGGACAAGTGACTTTGGATGAGAAGCTGGCACATTGCCGCCTGCTTTCGGCCGCTACATCAATACCCATTAGCGCTGATCTTGAAAACTTGTTTGCTCATGATCCTGAAACGGCGGCGAAGACAATTGGCCTAGCGGCCGAAACCGGCCTAGTCGGCGGTTCTATCGAAGATTATGACGGTGAAAAGATTTACGATTTTGATCTGGCAGTTGAAAGGGTGCAAGCGGCCGTTGAAGCCGCAAAGTCGCTTGACTTTCCCTTTGCACTTACCGCTCGGGCTGAAAATTTACTCAGGGGGGTTCAAGATATTGACGATACGATTCGACGTTTGCAAGCCTTTGAGGCGGCCGGGGCTGATATGCTCTATGCGCCGGGTCTTAAAACGCTTGAGCAAGTCCGTCTGGTGGTGGATGCGCTGAGTAAGCCAGTGAACGTATTGATCACTACCATGTCAGATCCAAATGTGACTGTAGCTGATTTAGCAGCGGCCGGGGTACGGCGGGTCAGCATTGGTGGGGCGCTGGCGAAGGTTGCATATGGCTCGTTACTCGAAGGGGGCCAAGAGATGCTAGAGTCGGGTCGCTTTGCTTGGCGGGCTAAGTTATCAACGGCCAAAGGACTTGATCAGTTGTTGTCTCTCTAGCTTCAGGCCCGTTATGAAGGATTGGATACGCTAGTTTACGGACTTCGAGAAGTTCACCATCTAAGCTAAATCTACTGGCCCAGTACCTGGCAAGGGTAAATCAAGTTGCCTCGAAGCACAATTTCCGCTCCCGACACTTTACGGCCAACCTTTTACTTCGGGCAATTTTAGATAGGACTGACGCACCCTGAGCTTGTCGAAGGGTGCGTCAGTCCTATCTAATTGAGCTTTCGCTCGTACCCTTTGATCAAACTCTCTTCGATTTTGGCATGTAAGTCAGTTTCTTTCCCTGGATTTTTAGCCGCACCATCGTGAATCCGTTTGCCACATCGGCCGCACAGAAAGTAGCCGATCAAGATGCCACGTTTGCGATAAATGAAGGTGTTCATTGACAACCCTCTACCGCTCTGAAGCTTTACTGTATCGATTTCACGGCCGCATCCCGGGCATGGGTCAGGTTCATAAAACCAGAAAGATTTTAGCGCATCTCCGAATTGATCTCGTGACTTTAGAAAAATTTCTGCCAGAGCCTTTTTTGCCTGCTCCTCAATTCCGTTCATGATATGTTTCCCGTTTAGTCCTTTGCTTCCAACTCATCAAACACCCGTTTCGCAATCCGTTGACAATTGAGCGCGGCCGGAACGCCACAATAAATCGAAATGTGGTGAATCGTCGCCTGAATTTCACCTTTAGTAACTCCATTGGTCAATGCACCTTTTAAGTGCAGTTCCCATTCTTCCATCCGATTTAGAGCCGCAATCATCGTTAAATTCATAAACGAGCGTGTTTTGGGTGGGATACGATCATCGCTCCAGCCAAAGCCCCAGCAAATCTCGGTAATTATCTCTTGAAACGGCCGGGTAAAATCGTCTGCATTTGCCAACGACCGTTCGACATGCGCCTCGCCCAAAACCGCTTTGCGCATCGCTAACCCTTTTTCATATCTTTCTTGATCCATTGTTTTCTCCTAAATTTTTAAGCTTAATGAAATACCTGCCTTTGAAGCATAGTTTTCCACTTTTTACTTTCTACTTCTTACTTGTCACTCAGTTCCTGAATAACTTCTTCAATCAAACAAATCTAACCCTGTGTGTAACTCATCTTCCGAAATGATGAGCGGTGGAGCCACTAGAATGATGTGCCCTTTCACGAGGGTACTCAAGCCCTTTGCCATCAGCATCGGCTTGATTTTGTCTTGCAATACGGCCGGGATCAGCTCCTTCGTCTCTCGATCTTGAACCAGCTCGATACAGCCGAAAAGCCCTGAATTCCGCACATCCCCAATCAGTTTATAGTCAGATTTTATCTGCGCCAGCCGTTGAGTTAGCACAGTTCCCATCTTTGCCGCATTTTCGATGAGATTTTCCTCTTCATACGCTTTGATTGTGGCCACGGCCGTGATCACCTCATGATGCTGACTGCAATCCCATGTTGCCCGATCAAATTCGGCCGGCGTTGAGATCGCCAAATGCCCAACCGCCGTGGCTGAAATTTTGCTACCCCCTGTATCTTCTAGATTCATCTTGATCCCCGTGTCCAGTAAGCACGCCCGCTGTCATTGTTTTTGGGATGGAATTTATCATTTATGCAACCTTTGACTATAACTCGCCCCGTAACATTTTTAGCAAATGATCTAGCACCTTTTCACCGCTTGAGCGCAACCCGCTGTGGTTGTACTCATTGGTGATCCACATTTTGGCACCAATCATATTGCCGGTCATTTCTGAAAACTCTCGTTCAACGTACATGTCATCGTAATAAACGGCCGCCACACATGGCACGGTGTTTTTGCGAAGCTGTTGAACGTTGTAGAGTGGCGCCCAATCTGAAAACTGAGCCAGAATTTCGGCCGCATCTTTAAGCGATTGTAACCCGACGTAATCGTCAAACATCCATGAATAGATCATTTCACCCACGAACAAAAAGGGATGATCGGCCGTGGCTTCAAACTGCTCGAACTCTGCCATCACACGTTCGGCCGACCAGTTTGAGACATCTCCTTCACAATAAACCGCCTCGTGCAACAGGGCAAAAATCGGATTGGTTTCAAAACTTTGTTGGGCTTCTACTTTGCTCAAAAAAGTGAAATTTAGCTCTTTGCCAGATCGGGCGTCTACGAATGCCTCTTCAAGCATGTAGTGCAATGTTTCATGCCCATGACCGCCCCCCAGCATCAGCCCCAATTGTTGAAAACGACGAACGGTTAAAATGCCACCGCTGGCCGTTTTAACCTCGTTGTGGGTTAAATAATCAACCACCTCTTTGACCCGTGCAATATCCTCAGGATATCGTGCGTAAAAGCGTCGATTTTGCTCAAGCACTCTTTTATACGTGGCTCTGTAAACGTCATCAACTGTTTGGCCGATGGGGGGCAATCCACCGGTGAAAATCGCCTCATGCACCCCCTCTGGAGCAAATGAAAGATAGGTGCTGATGCAAAAACCGCCGTAGCTTTGCCCCAACAGGCTCCATTTTACATCCTCGCCTAAGAGCTGCTTACGAATCAATTCAGCGTCTTTCACAATCGAATCGGCCCTAAAGTGCATCAAGTAATCGGCCGCTTCTTGGCCAGAATATCCGGCCAGTGTTTGAAAATGAAGCGGCGTGCTTAACCCTGTGCCTCGTTGGTCTAAAAATAGCACACGAAACTCTTGCAGAGCACGATTGAGCCAGCCGCCGTTGTCCTCCGGCCGTGGGGATGGATGCCCCGGACCGCCTTGCAGAAAGAGGAGGTAGGGCAAATCGGCCGACTGCTTGCTTGGCGCGACCACCTCACGCACAAACACTTGAATCTTGTCACCGTCTGGCTCAGAATAATCGAGTGGGCAATCAAAGAAGTGATTGGTTAATTTTAATCCGGGTATTTGGCGCATATTCGTCATCATTATCCTGGTGCTTAAGCACCTGTTTGTATGTGGGATCAACTGCCTGTTTTGTTATGTTATGTTGAAATTAAAGCCCTCTACTTATTATTTCGCAAGACGGGAACCAAAAAGACGATATTAGCGAGTAAAAAGAAAAGAGCCCCCAAAATCGTTAGCCAGTCGCCACTGCGAATGCCGACTGCCAGAAAGAAGAGGGCTGAAATGATAAAAAAGAACCAGCCTAGTAGTACAAATTGACGATCATTCATTTGCAATTTCAGAAACTTTTCCAGCCATTTCACGAGCTTGAAATAAGTTTTAAGATTTTTTTTCAGCCAGTCGGCCATCTCGAGGTTGCTATTGCTGGTGACATGAAGTGTGAACGATGCGCGGTCTAGTCTCGAATGCGAACATGGTGCTGGCTTTTACTTTAAAAAGAGATATAGCATTGGTCATTTTCAAGACGACATGACCCAACGCTTGGCCGCCAATTTGATCAGATACGGCCGTGTGAGGGCAATTGTGCGCTCTGTCCACGGGGCACGGCCGCCTTGATGAACAACATTGACTGCATCGCTTTCACATTTGGGCCGATGACCTGTGTAGCCACATCGACAATTGTTTGATGGGCCAGATACTTTTCCATGACGGCCGACAGTTTGTGTGGAAAGTGAATACAGAGGTATTGTCGCAAAACTTCCGCATCGGTGGCTGTTGGGTGTGGTGGCTCGTAATTACGAATATGTTTTCCCCGATCCCCACGACAGATGGCAGTTGCTTCGTTGCGAAGCTCTTCGACTTCGGCCGGATTCAGTGCCTCTTCAATAAGCAGGTAACCATTCTCAGCATAGAATTCGGCGTGGTCGGCCGTGATTTTAGGGTATAGGCGAGCAAACATTTGAAAATCCTTTTTTATGTACTAGTCATCTTGACCCGGTTCAACATGAGTCAAAATACAGCAGGCTAAAGCTGATAGTAAATTGTTCAAGTAATTTGCCTCAGATTCATCTAAACTACAATAGTTAAGTGCAAAATGGGTGTGCGGGCTTTTTTTGTAAACAAAAAGGCCCAACCAATTGGTTGAGCCTCTCCTTTCTAAGTCAAATCTAAGTCAAAGTTCGAGATGACTTATGTTTTTATTTATCTGGACCTTACTCTTAATAGGTGATCCTTTTGCAGTCCGTTACTAACTTAAACGATCAAAACTGAATCATCGGTTCCAAATTCATTTGGCAGGTAGCCATCTGGTGCCCAATCATTTTCCCAGCGTTGATCATCTAGCAAATAACGAAAACGATAGGTTTCCCCTGCATCTAGTGAAAGTGTGGCGCTGAAGCTTCCGTCTTTGAGTCTTTTCATTGGATTCGTAGCGTAACCCCATTCGTTAAACTCACCTACCAACATGGCCGCATTGGCATCGACTTCTGGAGGCAACTTAAAAGTTACCCGACATTTTGTACCTGTTTTAGAATAGCTTTTCTTTAACATTTTGATTCTCCGTTTTGCCTCGGCCGAACATCACTAGTTTACCGAGTTGTTTTAGTCGCAAACTTTTTTGCGTTTATAGTTTAAGTGATTGGAAAAAATGAATCGGCCCCCCTCAGACCGATGTATTGTAAAACAGGTAAGATCAGTCGGTCACCTGGCACTTTGCCAGAAAGATAAGGGTGGCTTTTGTTTAGTTTGACTGAGTTGTGCTCAGAAAGGAGCATCTTTGGGGAATTATGACCGGTTATTCGTTGACAACCCGATTGCGCAACTGTCCACATCCAGCCTGAATATCGATCCCACGCCGTACCCGTACGGTGGCTGACACACCATAATCTGCTAATTTGTCGATAAATGCCTCGACCCGCTCCGGGTTTGAAGGTCGGCCGTCAAACCCATTGGTTGGATTTAATGGGATTAAGTTAACGTGGCACAGCATCCCCTTGACTAAAGCTCCCAACTTTTCAGCTTGCTCAACCGTATCGTTTTGGCCATTGATCAGTGCCCACTCGAAGGTTAAGCGTCGGCCGGTTTTGTCAATCACATATTGGCAAGCTTCTATGAGTTCAGCAATCGGCCAGCGTTTATTAGGGGGAATAAGTTTGCTACGCTCTTCGTCAGTCGCTGCATGCAAAGAAACGGCCAATGGAGTTTGACGCTGTTCGTCAGCAAAACGTCTCATAGCTGGAATTAATCCCACTGTTGAGATTGTCACTTTACGATTTCCTAAATCGATGCCGCTTGGATCGGTCATTCGATCAACGGCCGCCAACGTGTTGTCATAGTTGTGCAGTGGCTCGCCCATTCCCATCATCACCACATTTGAGATACGCCCTTCTTCAGCTTTGAGAATACGTGCAAAATAGGTGAATTGAGCCACCATCTCGCCGACGGTTAAATGGCGTGCAAAGCCCATTTGTCCTGTAGCACAGAAGACACATCCCATGGCGCAACCCGCCTGACTGCTCATGCAGATGGTGTTTCGTTTGTCGTAACGCATGAGTACCGTTTCGATCAAGTTACCATCGTGGCACTCAAATAGCACTTTTTCAGTGAACCCATCACTTGAAGACTCAGACACAACGACCTTTAGATTGCCGATTTGAGTTTGGCCCGCAATCAAATCTCGCAATGCAACAGGCAAGTTGGTCATTTCGATAGGATCAGCCGCGAAATGATGATAGAGCCATTCCCATAGCTGCTTGGCCCGAAACTTTGGCTGCCCCATTTCTTTGACTAGTGTTTCAAGATCGGCCGCAGACAAATCATAAAGATCGGTTTTTTCCATTTTGTTATCCTTTAGAACGCAAACCCTGATGTTTTTCGAGTTCAGCAGCGAGGGCTGTTATTCCGCTCACTATAAAGTCTGGCTTGAGAGTGGTTGTTTCAAGATCGGCCGGTTGTGTAACTCCCGACATGACTAAAACCGAGCGCATCCCAACCCCGATGGCTCCAGCAACATCAGTGTTTAATCGATCGCCAACCATGGCGGTATTGTAGAGTGTTGCTTTGTCCCCAAGTAATTTCAGGGCTTGTTGATACATGATTGGATAAGGTTTTCCGACAACAATCGCTTTTTGATCAGTCGCCGTTTGTACCATTGCAACGAGCGCACCTGCACCGGGGAGTAGTCCACGTTCAGTAGGGTAGGTGCTATCTGCATTAGAGGCGATGAGTGTGGCACCATGATTACGTATTTGGATGGTTGCGATACTCACGTCCTCATACGTAAAGGCTTGGTTCAGTCCAACAACAACCGCCTCAGCTGGCGTTAGGTAATCATCACTGGCAAGCACATTAAATCCGACATCAGCCAAGGCTTGATGTAGTCCGTCACCACCCAACACGTATACATTGGCTCTCTTATTCTCTGTGACATCATTTTTGACTGGAAAATTGTCGAGCATGTAGTGAGCGGTGGCGACGGCCGAAGTCATCACTTGGGCCGGATTAATGCTGACGCCCATCCCTGCAAATTTTTCGACGTATTGTTCACGGGTTTTAGACGAATTGTTGGTTGCAAAGACCCAGTTGAGACCGAGTAACCCAATTTTTTCGAAAAAGTCGGGTAGACCGGGCAGTGGCGTCATTCCGTGCCACAATACACCGTCCATATCGAGTATAAGATTTTTGATTTGATCCATTAACAGGATTGTACCCAAACCTAGATCAAAAAGACCTTCTAGATTTCTAAAACCTTATGAGGCTGACTGAGACATCAATCGCCCTTGCTCCCGAACTCTTCGACTGAGGGCGCCGATAATACCTTGTGCAATTTCCGGCCGGTCGGCCATTAATTCATTAAGCGCCTCGCGCTCGATGCTAAATAAAAGCGATGGGGTGAGCGTTTTAACATCGGCCGAGCGTGGCTCTTGATTGAAAATACCTAGCTCTCCCACCGTTTGCCCCTGCCCTAAGGTGATGATTTGTTTGCCATTAATCAACGCAGCTACTTCGCCTTCTACAATCAAATACATCTCTTGCGATAGGTCGCCCTGTTTGATGAAAGTTACGTGAGCTTCAAGCGGTACTTCTTTAACGATGGCAGCTACAGAGGCCAACACATTGTCCGGTGTGTCATTAAAGATGCTGGCGGCTTTTAAGATGGCAACTTTTTCAATGGTAATCATGTTATTTTTTTCGCTTTTGTCTTGATCTACTGCTTGTTCAGATGAACTGTTTGATAAATATTGAATAGCCCAGTGAGCGGTTTCGGCAACTATGGGATGGTCACTTACTCTTACAATTTTTATGTCTGGAATAAGTTCATGAAATCCAGACTGGGCGGCTGAATAGACAGCGCTCGCTTGAGTCCAGCCACGTGTTTGATCTGAGTTGATCAAGGTTCTAATCCGTGCTGGAGCAGACTGTGGCTCTGGGATTGTAAGCCACTGCCTTAAGGCTTCGATGCGCATTTCAGGAGAGTCAGTATTGTCGATGACGGCCGAAATTTGCTGTTTATGTTTCTCCGCTAAAATGATGTCAAGGGTTTCAAGTGCGATAGTGCGTTCTCTTTCTTCATTTGACCCTACATGACTCAAAGCCATCCAGATCGTATTTCGATCATAGATAAACGAGAGTAAATTAAATAGGCGATTGCGAATATTAATGAGTTCAATTTGTAGGGCGGTATTGAGCGTAGACATCTCAATACCAGTGCCAATATCTCTTTGAACAGCAACTAGATAAACTGCATCTAGCAACTCCGCCAGAATTTGGTCCTCAACAACCTCTTTTTCTTCGTCCCCTTGTGCTTGAAACCGACTATTGCGGAGCGCAGTTAGAGTTGCAGAGCGAACCACAATGTCGGGATGTCCAATATTTTGGTAAAGAATATCCAGGGCCTCATCTGTTTTTAGCTTTCCAAGAGTGCGGGTGATACGGGCTTTAACCTGACGATGGATATCATGATTTTTGATCGATAATAGATTTTGAACGGCAGGGAGTAGATAGTCTTGATGCGCTAAAAGGGCATCCATAGCGGCCGAACGGCTTTTTTGATCCTCAAGGTTCTTGAGGATCCCGTTTAGTAGCGATGGATGGACCACTTTGGTTGCTGCTTTGAGTGCGCCATTGCGTACCCTTGATTCTGGATGATCTAACTGACTTAATATAGGTTGATAAAAGGCTGGCAAACCAACATCTTCCAAAATAGCGGCCGTGTAAAGCTGGGCTGTTGTGTCTGGGTTATTTTGAATTTCGATGAGTCGCATGCCCGCCTGAACACTTCCTGGACCTCCGCCATACTTGATTAACCCAACCAAACTTCCCTTTTTAATTTCTAGATCGGAATCGTCCATGTAGGTTTGTACAAATTCGCTACTTTTTTCCGGGTTACAAGCACTAATCGTTTTGAGTATTTTCCCCTTAATTCGACTTGACTTGTGCCGATCAAAAAGCTTAGTCATTGTTAAATACACATTTTCTAACCGTTCTTCCTCAATGCGTACTAACACATCCGAAAGGGTGTTTTCATTTCTATAATTGAGCAGTCCTATCAACCTTGAATGGTAGGTAGCATGTTCGTCATCCTTGAGTAGATTAAGGGCTAGTCTAATTAGTGGAGGGCTTCCGGTTCCAATAAGTCCTTCAACTTTGGAATAAGTTTCTGCATTGTCGAGCGATAAATCAACCTCATCTAACATTCGGCGATTTAGTCGCTCATGCAAGGTTTTTTCATATTGCTTAAATGTTTGCCAACTTGATGCTAACCAAACGATACAAATGAGAAAAATGTAAACTAAAATGAAGATTGAGTTTAATGATTGGGAAAATGTGAAAGGGAGCAGGGTCACGCCGGCAAACCCTAATGAAAGCGGGATACGAATCCCTTTGATCATG
>JBLIMP010000005.1:0-43453 GCA_047638855.1 Cellvibrionaceae bacterium
GTGGCTGGGTTGAAGGCGGTGGCATTTCACCCCTTGATCTGGCTAAGAAAATGGCTGATTTTGGTGTGCAAACGATTATTCATACAGATATTAGTCGGGACGGGGTGCTGACCGGAGTGAATGCTGAAAAATCGGCCGAAATCGCCCGAGCAACCGGGCTAGACGTGATCGGCTCCGGTGGGGTGGCATCTTTAAAAGATATTCAAAATTGTATTGATTACAAGCTGTCAGGGGTGATCACCGGCCGGGCGATTTACGAAGGCGAGCTAGATTTAAGCGAGGCGCTTAAATTATGCTAGCCAAACGAATTATCCCTTGCTTAGATGTGAAAGACGGCCGGGTTGTGAAAGGGGTCAACTTCGTCGATTTGGTTGATGCCGGTGACCCGGTTGAGCAAGCCCGTGTGTATGATCAAGAAGGGGCCGACGAGCTGGTCTTTTTGGATATTACGGCGACGAGCGACAATCGAGAGACTGTTTTAGAAATGGCAAAAGCGGTAGCAGAGCAGGTGTTTATCCCGTTTACGGTAGGGGGTGGCATTCGCACCGTGGATGATATGCGTGCTATTTTGCGGGCTGGGGCGGATAAAATTAGTATTAATTCGGCCGCCGTTAAAACGCCGGAGCTGATCACGGCCGGGGCCGAAGCGTTTGGCTGCCAGGCGATTGTCGTGGCGATTGATGCACGTAAACGGACAGATGGGCCAGGGTGGGAAGTATTTGTCGCGGGCGGCCGGAAAGCGACAGGTTTAGATGCGGTACAGTGGGCAAAACGGGCCGAAGCGCTGGGTGCTGGGGAAATTTTGCTGACCAGCATGGATGGGGATGGAACAAAAGAAGGGTATGACATTGGCCTGGTACAAGCTGTTGCCAATGCGGTTTCTATTCCGGTTATCGCTTCGGGTGGAGCGGGCAAGATGGCTGATTTTGAACGAGCCTTAACTGAAGGAAAAGCAGATGCGGCTTTAGCGGCATCTCTGTTTCACTTTCGCGAATTGAGCATAGGGGATTTAAAAAACTACTTGGCTGAAAAAGGGGTGGTGGTAAGAAAATGACACCTGAGCAATTAGCAGAGTTAAAATTCGATGACCGTGGTCTGATTCCAGCCATTGTGCAAGATCGAGGTACGGGTGATGTTTTGATGATGGCATGGATGAATGCTGAATCATTGAGCATGACACTAACTAAACGCGAAGCGGTATTTTGGAGCCGATCACGGCAGGAAATTTGGCACAAAGGGGCAACCTCGGGCAATGTTCAGCGGGTGCATGAGGTGCGCTACGATTGCGACGGTGACACGCTGCTGATCTTGGCAGACCCGGCCGGACCGGCCTGCCATACGGGTGAACAATCTTGTTTTTACAAAAGATTGGATACAACATGATGTAGGGGCCATTGGGATATAAATATATTTATGAATGAACTAAAATCGCTTGAAGCACTATTAAAAGACCGTAAAGAGAACCCGAAAGAGGGTTCTTATACCAATACATTGTTTAATGATCCAGAAGAATTGGTTAAAAAAGTGGGTGAAGAATCGATTGAGGTTATTCTTGCTGCGTTACAGCAGGGGCCAGAACGATTGATCTCTGAAGCGGCCGACTTGATTTATCATCTGTCGGTTTTACTCGTTTCACATGGCGTAAGCTGGGACGATATCGAGGCTGAATTAGCGACTCGAAAATAGATAGGGACTGACGATTATATTGAACAAGGAATTAGATCGTCAGTTTAGAAGGAACGGGGGAAACAACTTCGTTGTTTTATTTAAATTCCGTTCCTAAGGAGAAGAAATCATGGAAGTTAAAGAAGGAAAAATCCAGGCAAATGGGCTTGAGTTTGCCTACTTGGAAATGGGTACCGGGGAACCGGTTTTTTGCTTTCATGGGTATCCAGACACGGCTCATACATGGATTCCAACGATGCGTGTCTTGGCAAAAAATGGTTATCGAGCGATTGCGCCGTTTACACGGGGCTATTACCCCACTGAAATCCCGGCCGATGGTGAATATTCGGCCGTAGAGCTTGGCAAAGATGTGTTTGCCCTCATTGCGTCTTTTGGATATGAACGTGCCAAGGTCATTGGGCATGATTGGGGGGCGATGGCAACTTATTCTGCCGCTAATCAAAACCCTACAGCTATTTCAAAGATGATAACAGTCGCGATCCCTCATCCCCGTGCTTTGAAACCGACGTTAGGCGGGCTGTGGAAATCGCGCCATTTTATCGGTTATCAAATTCGCTGGTTTGTACTTTGGCGACATCGACGTAGTGTGACAGAGCAGATTGCAACTATCTTTAAGCGGTGGTCGCCAGATTGGGACTTTGACTATCCTGATGTGGACCCGATCGCTTATGCTTTGTCACAACCGGGTCGGATCGAAGCGGCCTTAGGCTATTATTGGTCATTTGCGGCCGATCAGCGTGGCGAACGTAATAAACGGTTACGGAAAGCGGTTTTTCAGAAGACAGAAATATCGACTTTATGTATTGTTGGCGCCAATGATGGTGCTCTTGATCCCAGCCAGATGTTAAATACCCCATCTGCCTTTACCGGCTCGTATCGGTATGAAGTTCTGCCTGGCTGTGGTCATTTTCTGCACCGAGAAAAACCAGATGAGTTTCATCGTTTGGTTTTAGATTTTTTGAATGGAGAATCGGCCGATGAGTGACAATAAATTAACTGACAATAGTGCTTCTGATGAGGGTCCTGATGGCTCTTCTGATGGCTCTATCGAAGAAGGTAGCCATATTTTAGATGACAAGCCCGGCATGCATGGCAAACAGGCCTATATTTGGTTTTTTGTATTACTAATTGCAGCTTTAGCCACTTTGTTTGGCCTGTTGATCCCTTTTCTAAATCTCGTTTCAAATGGTACTGGGGACAGCTTGAAATCTTATCTGCTCGGTAGAACGGTTGTGGCCGACTTCTCCCTTATCTTTGTGCTGTGGGGTCTGGGTTGGCTCATTGGGACAATCTATAATCTTATCAAATTACGCTTGCGGTATGATCCCGCGAATATGACTAAATGACAGCGATTGAAATTAAACAAATAGATTACCGAGACCCGCAACATGCGGCCGATCTCATGATGTTGCTCAACGCTTACGCACAAGATCCGATGGGGGGTGAGCAGGCGCTTGACCCTGATACTCTTGCAACACTCCCGGCAAAACTGGCTGAACTTCCCACCGCTTTTTGTCTGATTGCGTATGTCACTGCGGCCGGACAAACGCAACCGGTCGGATTGATCAACTGTTTTTATGGCTTTTCGACTTTTGCCGCAAAACCACTCATTAATATTCATGATGTGACTGTTTTACCCGCGTTCAGAGGGATGGGGGTTAGTCAAAAAATGTTAGCTCGTGTCGAATCGATTGCCCATGAGAATGGCTGTTGTAAACTCACAATGGAAGTACTATCGTCTAATGCTGTGGCGATGAAGGCCTATGCTAAGTTTGGGTTTGGAAGCTACGAATTAAACCGAGAAACAGGACATGCTGTCTGTTGGCAGAAAAATTTGTAGACAACCTGCCTACTGTTTTACTCAATAATCGATGAATGGATTTAAAAAGGTAAAAAAAATTCAACACTGGATGTAATAAGCAGGGAATAAAGTTACCGTCGCTTCTTTCAATCCTAAAGACATCTCTATATAAATCTCGTTACTCTGACGGGTGTTGAATAAATTTCCTTTTTAATTGATTCACCCATACTTTTAGGAATGATTGGAAAATGTTAAATAATATAATACCGTGGTTGGCTCAATATGGTTTTAAAGTTTTGGGTGCCATCGCAATCTTTTTTATCGGCCGTATTGTGGCCCGCAAATTGTCTGACTGGCTAGGCAAGTTGCTTGGTGCTCGTAAAGTAGATTCGACCTTGGTCGGTTTTGCTCGTAATTTATCTTATATTGTGCTGATGGCGGCCATAATTATCGCGGCTTTGAACCTGATCGGTTTTGACACCACATCTGTTGTGGCGATTATGGGGGCTGCAACTTTGGCCCTTGGTTTTGCCCTACAAGACTCGCTGTCTAATTTTGCGGCAGGCGTGATGATTATCTTATTCCAACCTTATAAAGTTGGGGATATGGTTGAAATTAATGGGGTGACAGGGTATGTGAAAGAAGTTCAGATATTCAACACAATTATCACCTGCCTCGATAATAAAAAAGTCATCGTTTCCAATGGGTCAGCGATCGGGGACAATATCATCAATTATTCTGCAAATGGCTCTGTGCGTATCGATATGGTTTTCGGTATTGGCTACGGTGATGATTTACTCAAGGCGAAAGGGGTGCTTGAAGGTATTTTGGCTTCGCAACCTAAAGTTCTAAAAGAGCCAGCCCCATCTGTGTCTGTGATTGAACTTGGCGATAGTAGTGTTAATTTTGCTGTACGGCCGTTTGTGAACGTAGACGATTACTGGGCGGTACATTTTGCCACTCATGAACTGGTTAAACTGCGCTTTAATGCTGAAGGAATATCGATCCCATACCCAACACAAGATATTAATATAGCCCAGTTAGGCAAATGGCAGACTGAAAGCACAAACTTTTAAAAGATAGCGTGTGTTGGCCACTTCCAAAGATCAAGATCGGCCGATCTTGATCTTTGAGGCTTTACACCAATTATGTTTCCAAATGGTGGAATATCATTTGTAGTAGGGGTCGAAGGGGGCGGGAAGAAACGCCTCTCTACGGAGCCACGGTGGTTCCGCCCCCTTCGACCCCTACGATTCTCTAAGCTGTGCTAGGATCAACTTTAATGTTTCGGCCGGCTCTTCGCCCCCTTCGTATTCAATCACAACCTTGCCCTTGTAATCGTTAGCCGCTAACGCATCAAATATCGTGCAATATGCGATGTTTTGATCAAGCTGGTCAGGGTGATAATGATAGATTTTCAGGTGAAAAATCGCCGCTTTAGCTGCCAATCTACCCCAAGCTTCTTCTTGATCCTGTTTAGCAATATTTCCGGGGTCGAAACATACTCCAGTTCCGTCTACCGCTTCAATGATTTTTAGATACCGGCCGATATCGGTTGTAAGCCCCCAATGATTTTCAACAATCGGCCGGACTATTGGAAAAGATCGCTTGCAATGGGCCAAAATAGTTTTTAAACGTTGAATCACTAACTGATCCACTTCCATTCCCATTTGAGCAGACCCACCAATGGTTAGGCGGATCATGTTTGCCTTGAGCTTGGCGGCCGTTTGTACCCCCATCTTGATATAAGCCAATTCCTCTTGCCAAAGCGATTCAGCCACAGTGAAATTAGTTTCAATTGCCCAAGAAATACAGTCAACATTATTTTCGTGTAGTTCGTCCGCTAGTTTGCTGAGTGTCGATTGCAGGTATCGTCGCTGTTTGGGATTTTTATTATGCTGGCCAAAGAGCCATCGAAAAAGTCCTCGTGACCGTGACCAGCGGCCGGGCGGTAGCATAAAGTCATTCAACTCGACTTGGCTAATTCCAGACTCGCGTGCTTTTGCCGGAATGTGGAGCAGGTGTAAATCCCCTTTGTAGAAAGCATCATGCCAGGTCCACGAGCTAACGGCGATTCGTTTTTCAGAGAATAACGTGTTCATTTTGCGGGCTGTCATTTTTAACAGCGACATAAGCGGGTGAGGGAATCTTTAACCGCTGGCGACGATGGCTCTGGCTCTTTTTCGATTGACCTGTATCCACCCCTCAACAGAGAAAATAATCAATGCAGTCCAAACGAAACAAAAGCCGATTAGTAAACTGTTGCTCACTGTTTCGCCATAAACAAAAATGCCGATCAAAAATGAAATCGAAGGGCCAATGTATTGCATAATCCCTAAATAAAATAGCGGGATGCGCCCGGCCGCGGCCGAAAACAGCAAAAAGGGTGTCAGTGAAACAGCCCCACCAATGATTAAGAGCACGGTGGTTAGCCATCCGGCCGATGTGAAATGACCGCCGCCACCTTGTTCTAAAGTAAGCAAGTAGACCAGAAAAATCGGAAACATGATCCCCATTTCGAGTGTCATACCTTCAAATGTTCCCAAGGTTGTCTGCTTTTTCGCCACGCTGTAAAGGGTAAATGCTCCAGCCAGAGACAAGCCCACCAGCGGAAACTGGCCGTATACAAATGTAAGATAAAGGACCCCCAGGGCTGCCACCGCTATGGCTGCCCATTGCAGTGGGCGAATCTCTTCTTTATAAAAAAAGAATCCGGACAAAACAAGGAATAGTGGGTTCATGAAGTAGCCCAAACTTACATCGACGATTTTATCGTTGTTGACACCCCATGTGTACAGCCATGCGTTCAGCGCCAGCATGACGGCCGCAATTGCCGTCACAAATAACAAGCGAGGGTCTCTAAGTGCATCATGTAGCCAGCCCCAATTTTTGCGTACCGTTTGATAAATGATAAGAACGGCTAAAGCCCAAACCATTCGATGGCCTAAAGTTTCAACGGCCGGGACATGCTTCAGAAATTTCCAAAAAATCGGGGCAAACCCCCACCATGAATAGGCGCACAGGGCGAATATGATTCCAGATCGATTCATATGATTCTCGATTTATGATCCTTAAACATAAAACGACGCTTATTGCGATGATGGCAAGCAAGCGTCATTTCACATTTATAGATGCTTAATCGGTTAAAGATCAATCTTGTTTGTTAGAATCTCGCTCAATAAGCTGATACAGGCATTTACGTCTTCCATGTCAACCACTTCACTGGGTGAATGCACATAACGACATGGGATTGAAATACATCCGGCTGCTGCCCCGCTTCCAGACAGCTGCATTGCACGTGCATCGGTAGATCCACCTGCAAGCACTTCGATTTGGAACGGAATACCGGCATCGGCCGCTCGCTTTTTCATTAAATTGACAAGGCCAACATGGGCGATCATGCCACTATCTTTCGCCTTAATCGCGGCGCCATCCCCCAATGCCACTGCCATTTCCACCCCTTTGTGCATATCACCGGTCAGGGTGACATCAAGCGCAATACCAACGTCCGGCTGGATGGCGTTGGCCGCGGCCGTTGCTCCACGTACCCCGACCTCTTCTTGTACCGAAAAGACAAAGTAGATGTCGTGAGCTGATTCTTTCTCTTGCAACGCTTTGAGTGCTTCAATGGCGATCACACAGCCAATACGATCATCTAGCGCTTTGCCCACAACCCGTTGTGTTCCTTGCATAAAAGTTGTCTGGAGAAAACCGGCCGCATCACCCACATTAACAGGGCAATCAGCTTGGCCTGTCGCCCCTACATCGATGTAATGCTTGGCCAACGGTTGAATTTTAGAACGCTCGCTTGATTGATCGCTGTAAATCACCCCAATCGTTCCATTTTCAAATTGTACTCGGCCGCCTTGTAATGAATGAGCTTGCACCCCACCGATATTGGCAAAGCGCAAAAACCCTTCTTCTGTAATATGGCTGGCCATTACCCCGATTTCATCCATATGGGCGGCGATCATTACTTTTAGCTTTTTGTCGCTCCCTTTGCCTTTTTTGAGAGCGATTAGATTTCCCATCGTATCAACGCTAATCTCATCAGCAAATTCTTCGATTTCGCTCCGAATCATTTCACGAATACGATCTTCAAAGCCAGATGGGCCGTAAACTTCAGTTAATTGTTGTATCAGTTCAAACATATTTAGATTTTGGGTTTTAGATTTTTGACAGGACGATTATTGTGCTTTTGGGCAAATCGTTCATCATAAATCTAAAATCGTAAATGCGCATTAAGCGCGGGCGATAGTTTCTCTCGTTAAGTTACGCAAAGCTGCATCTAGCAGTTGTTTTGTATTGTCGTAATCTTCTAAATTGATCATTGAATGGGGGCTGTGCATATATCGGCCGGGCAGGCTGACCGTTGCGCTAGCAACGCCAGGGCCACTACGCTGTACGCTGGCGGTATTGGTCCCACCGCCGCCCGGTCTGCGTAATTGAAACGGCAAGTCGTTTTCTTCGGCCGTTTGCATCAAATAACTTATTAAACGAGGGTCCTGAATCGTTCCGCTATCCATCACGTAAATGGCGGTCCCTTTCCCCAAAGCAACATTAGGGCTTTCATCTGCTTCATTTGGCAAATCATAGGCTGGAGTGCAGTCGATAACAAAAGCTACGTCGGGCTTGATGATGGTCGTGGCCGTGCGTGCCCCACGTAAGCCAACCTCTTCCTGAACTGTAAATGAGGCATAAAGATCAAAGGGATAAGGTTCACCCTTGAGCAGCTCGATGATCAACGCACATCCCGCCCGGTCATCAAATGCTTTGCCGATAGCGACATGCTCAAGCTCCATGTAGTCGGTTTTGAACGTCGCATATTCACCAAGATTGACTAGAGCGAGTGCTTCAAGCTTATTTAAAGCGCCGATGTCGATGCGCATGGAGCTGCTAGGAGTAACTCTGCGTCGTTCTGTAGCCGAAGAAAGGTGAATCGGCTTGCCACCAATAATCCCATTAATGCTGTTTGGTCCCACTTGCAATAATTTGCCTTGCAAAACCCGGTCGTCAAAACCACCAACCGTCGAGAATTTGAATGTTCCATTGATATCGACACCCGTTATTAAAAAGCCGACCTCATCCATGTGAGCATCAAGCATCACACGTAAATCGCTTTCACCGGTCCCTTTTTTTAGAACGATTAGATTGCCCATTGGATCTACCGACCATTCATCAACATAGGGTTCGATTAACTCGTGAATCGCTTTTCGCACCGCTTTCTCATCCCCTGATACGCCAGGAATTTCAGACAATTGTTTTAATAATTTGTTCATAGGTAGTCGCTAATCCATCATCATGGCGCGGAAGCCGCTAATTGTTTCGTCATTGAGCTCGGCGATGTATTCGGCCAACAGGCGGCCGGTACGCTCTACATCTCGAACATCGATATGCTCGGTCATGGTATGCATGTATCGCAGCCCTACGCCAATGATGCCAGTGGGAATGCCTTCGGCCGCGATTTGTAGATGATAGGCATCTGTGCCACCCGGCCGAGCACCATACTCACTTTGCACATTCATTTCCAGTTTTTCAGCTACCTGCTTTAGCCCTGCACGTACCCCCGGATGAGTATCAGGCATATGGCCAATGACCGGCCCCTCTCCCAGTTTAAAAGTCCGCTCATCAGATGCCAGTGGGCCGCTGCCAAAAGTTACATCGATGGCGATAGCGATGTCTGGTTTAAAGTTGTTGGCGGTGTTGAATGCCCCCAATAAACCGGTTTCTTCCTGAGAAGTTGCCACCGCTAGCACATCCCACTCATGATTTCGATTCACCAATTGTTCTAAACAAATCGTAACAATAGCAATCGAGCAACGATTATCAAGTGCTTTTCCTGCAACTCTATAATCTTGTAGCTTGTGTAATGGCCGATGAAAGCTGATCGCATTTCCGACCGAAACATAGTTTTTTAAAGTTTCAAACGGCAGTCCAGTATCAACGACAAGGGTCTTATGGGTGTATGGTTTCCCCTGATATTCTGCAGGCAACATGCGACCCGGTAAATTGCCGATGACACCCGGCAGGTTTTTAGGAGCACCACTTATAGGATCAAAACCGTGAACCATTACCATCTGGCCTGCTGTTTGCCGCCAGTCAACCCCGCCTAAATTGGTTACTCGTAAAAAGCCATTTCCACCATATTCTAATAGCTTGGTGACCATCAGCCCAAGCTCATCCATATGGGCGGCCAGCATAATTGTCGGCCGTCTGTCACTGCCTTCTCGAATACTACCGCTGCCTTTTCGTCTTGCGCTTAAGCTACCGGTTCGGTCAACGGATATTTCATCAGTTAACGGTTCCCAAATTTCTTGGATTACGGCCGCAATGTCCTCCTCAAAACCGGAAGGGCCAGGGGTCTCGCACAGTGTCTGGAGTAAATCAAAACTATTCATAATATCATCTTATTAATCGAATTTAAACTAGGTCAAATTTTACCACTTATATGCTGTTTTATGTTGCATCTTTCCCTTAAGGTACCGGCGTTTCTGATGGGATCGGGGTATTTCACGGTGTGGGTGAGGGCAATGCTGTTGGTGTCAAAGTTAAAGTTTGTGTGGGTGCAGCAGCGGTCTCTGTAGCTGTCAACGTTTCTGTGGCCACCGGGGTAGGCGTTTCCGTGAGGGTGGATAAAGGAGTGGGTGATTCTACCGGTGCTGCTGTTTCGGTGAGTGTGGCAGCTTCCGTAGGGGTTTGAGTAAAGGTCGCGATTGGAGCATCCGTCGCAATAGCTGTGGGTGTTTCACTACTGACAGTAGAAGCTGTCGCAACTAGGGTTGGTGTTGCAGCAGAAGTTGGGGTGCTTGGGGTGCTTGAGGTGGCGGTGGTGGCGGTGGTGGCGGTGGTGGCGGTGGTGGCGGTGGTGGCGGTGGTGGCGGTGGTGGCGGTGGTGGCGGTGGTGGCGGTGGTGGTGGTGGTGGCGGTGGTGGTGGTGGTGGCTGTCGAAACACCTGTAGGGGATGAGCTTGGCGTTGGACTCGGCGTTTCTGTTTTGGTCGCGGTGCTGGTTACAGTGGGTACGCTGCTCGGCACTGAGAATTGAACAGGTGTCGCACGCGCAAGTGGTGGTGTTGGCGGGGGTGTGACCGCCTCAAATGTAACTGGGGTATAAATGAGGGTTGGGCTAGGACGAGCCTCTGCTCCTATATCAGTGGGTCTAGCGGTTGGTAGGCTAGGCGTGGAAACAGCCTCTCCGGTAACAACAATGATTACGGTTTCAGGTGTTAAATTACCTGGTGTTGCCCCGCCATTATTTGAAGGGACCAATCCGTCCTTTAAATTAGCGGGAGCCATTTGTAACAGCGTGATTCCGGCACAATAGCAAGGAAGTGTAAGCAAAATAATCCCCATTAAAATGGAGTAAATCCGGCGATTGTTTTTATTTTTCAAGATCGTTTGATCAGAAGATGAGATAGAAGATGAGCTCATATTTGATAATGATAGAGACTCTGGCGTATAGGTCAAATAGTATGAGACATGTTTATATGATTTCGGTAGCACTCTCTGGGTGAATGATATAATTATGCAGGTTAAAGATACGAGTTTGTGCAAGTTAATTTGATGATGAACATTTTTGCAATTCTATTGATCTTGATTTTATGTGCGGCTACCGGTTACGGTGTTTTATCGTTTTTGATTCCGGCCGACAGCCGTTTTGAATCTGATCGTTTAGAAATCTATTTTGTAATTCTGATTAGCGGTGTGTTGACCAATAGCTGGGTGGCTCTTATTCTGACAGAGTTGTCGCTCTTTTCAGTAACAGCCCTTTCGGTTTTTTCGGCCGTGGTGCTGATCAGTGGCTGGGCTTGGCAACAACGCTCAAGTCATCGACCTATCTTGAGCCAACAGGCTCGCCTAAAGACGGTCCATTGGCAATTGGGTGAGGGGAACTATCTTCCTGTGTGGGGTGAGTCTGTTTTTTTGGTGGGATGGCTTGTGATTGCGGTGCTGCTATTTTTTCGGCCGCATGAGCATGTTTGGGGTGCGGCCGATATTGGGGTTTACATTAACTATGCGGCCCATATTTCCCAAACTGGTGGCATTATCATCAACGAGCCACTTTTGACTGATATCCCCGCTGATTTGACCCCGCATTTCTTGAGTCGTGCCGAAGCTTCGCTGCCCGAGTGGTCATTTCTATCTCCAGCCCTCGATGTAAAAGACTTTTCCGGCCGAATTTATCCATCTTTTTATCATCTGCACTCGATTTGGCAATCAGTGGGTTGGTCAGTCAACGGTCTCTCTGCGGCGCTTATGGTGGCCCCTATGTGGGGACTTTTATCGACTCTTTGCTTTTACTTTTTGTTGCGCCATCTTTTACCGAACAACCTTTTCCTGCTTGCACTCATCGGTTTGGGCGGCCTAACTATTACAGCCCTTCAAGTTTGGTTTGTACGCTACGGTACAACCGAGCCGCTGACTCAGCTGCTGTTCCTAACCGGCTTCCTTGCCTTTTGTCGTTGGAATCTGTCTGGTTATCAAAGTTGGGTTTGGGGATTGTTGGCTGGGGTTGCTTGGGGGGCGACATTTTTGGTACGTATCGACACCTTTTTTATCGGAATTGTTCCGGCCGTCATGCTGCTTCTTGTTTTGCTCAATCTCTTTAGCTGGAAGAACTTCTTTATCTTTTGTGCTCCTTTTGTCTTTTTAGCCGTTCATGGCACGGTTCACTCGATTCTTTATAGCCCCGAATATATCTCACGCCTTATGGGTTACATGACTCAGGTCGCTTTTGGCCCAGGTTTGTTTTTGGTATTGGGTGCAGGATTAGCGGCTGTGTTAACGGCGGCCGGAACCTGGTTCTTCAGAGACTATGTCCTTAGATTGTTCACCCCCGTGCGATTTTTAATCAGTATGGCCGTTGTGGTCTATTTTCTCTTTAGCTGGTTTGTTCGTCCGTACAGTGGAGTCGCGGCCACATACACACTGAACGGTGCACCTGTTGAATCTTGGAATCATGAGAATCTTATTCGCCTAGGTTGGTACTTAACGCCATTCGGGGCCTGGGCAGCTTTTGTGGGCGTTTTAAGTATGCTTTTGAAAAAACGCTGGACCCATTGGTACGTGCTGATACCCGGTTTATTCTATGTGCTATTCTACACATGGAATTTAAGGTCCAATGGGGCGCATATATATGTAATGCGACGGTACGTTCCGCTGGTGTTGCCGTTTCTAACTATTTCCGTATTGTTATTGTGGGGACAACTTTTGGCTTATCGGCACAAATTGGTGCGTAGTTTAGGAGTTATACTCACAATCATTTGGCTTGCTGGTTTAGCATGGGGGACGCGTGGTTTTGCCTCACAAGTCGATTACAAAGGTATGGCCGATCAATTAGCTGTGGCTACGGCCGATCTTCCGCCTAATAGCATTATTTTGTTTAACCAGCCTGACCCGGTTGGGGTTGGTGATTTTGTGGCTATGCCCATGCGCTTTTTCCATGGTCACAGAACCTTTGTTTTACGTGATTTAACCGTAGAGACGGTTCCAGTCTCTTTAACCGCCCTTGTTGACGATTGGAAACAGACGGGCAATCCTGTTTTTTGGGTTAATCTTGATGAGCAAAACAAAATATGGCCGGGGGCTAAGTTTCAACAGGGACGAAGCTATTCAGTAAGGTTGCAGGCAGGTGCTTTAGAATCTGTCTACCATAAAAAACCGGTCCAAGTCTTCCCTGTAATATGGGATTTTCAGATTGTAGAAATAAAATAATCTGCTATGGTGTTTGCAGGCTGTGTAATGTCTGATCCAATTAGAGCTTCCGGAAAAACAGACTTTAGATAATTAGGTGATATGGCGATTTCGAGACGTATACTTCTTGTAGATGATCATTTTGTAGCTCGGAGCGGTGTTGGAGCTGTACTTGAACGAGCCGGTCATACAATTGTCGGAGAAGCCGGAAACGGCTTAGAAGCTCTTAAATTGTTGTCTGAGAATCGTATTGATCTCATTGTGGTTGATCTAGCTATGCCACAGATGGGAGGGCATGAACTTATTCGGATTGTGACAAAGCGATTTCCACAAGCAAAAATTGTCGTTTTGTCATCTCTTTCTGATCCTGAATCGGTCGCGACTGCAATTCAGGACGGCGCCAAGGGTTATATTCTTAAGACCGGTTTGGCTCAAGAGCTTCTTGAAGCGGTTGAAGTCATATCACTCGGCCAAAGGTTTTTAGGCAAACCGATGTCACAGAATGGGATTGATTTCTATCAACATATCGATCTTGAAAATCACGGATTAGAGCAACTGACCTCTCGTGAACGGCAAATTATTCAATTGGTGGCTGAGGGGCGAACGAGTGACGAGATTGGATTGATGCTTGATATTAGTCGCAGAACGGTTGAAAAACATCGCAATAATATAATGAGTAAGATGGGCTTTGAAAACCTTTCTGAGTTAATACGATTTGCACTAAAAAATCGGTTAATTACCGATGAATAAGACGGGGTTTTTCCCTAAATTTACATGAAATAAGTTTTTTTCTAGTTTTGATGGGGATATAATTTCCGAATATAGGAAATATTATCTACAAAGCTGGCCTGCACTGTGACAATAGAATTTTATTGTACACTTCGCAAACAAATAGATTGTCCTAGAATTCAGTTTACCTAAATAGGCATTTGTTAAAATATATTCATGAATAATCCGAGTAAAGGTTCATATACAATTCGCGTGCAAGAAGATTTCGTCCGCATGGCTCAGCTGTTTAATGATCTTGATCGTCTTGTGATTGAGCAACGCGAAAATGCCAATTCAATAAAATCAGCGGTTTTAAATGATGCCAGTCGTTCTTTGAGTCGCATTCTGTTGCCCGGCCGACGCATATTAGACACGCTCGAGAGGCAGTTAAAAGATCACGAAGAAGAACGTGCCCAGCTTCGGGCTTTGCAAGCCGTTGGTGCAGCGCTTAACTCTTCCCTTAATCCGGCCGATGTTCTGAATGTGGTCATGGATACAATGATTCGCATCACTGGAGCTGAACGAGGGTTTTTAATGCTGATGGATGAAGACACGGGCGATGTTTCAGTTCAAGCAGCTCGGAACATTAAAGAAGAATCAATCGAAGATCCTTCCGAAATTTCATCATCCGTTATTAACGAAGTTATGGACAGTGGCGTGCCGTTACTCACCACAAATGCTCAGGATGACCCTCGTTTTGCCAATCGACAAAGCATTATTAGCTATAACTTACGCTCTATATTGTGTGTTCCGCTAAATCTTAAAGACGATACGATTGGGGTGATCTATGTTGACAATCGCATTACGGCCGGGATTTTTCGTGAACCCCATCGCGATCAAATGGCCGCTTTCGCTAATCAGGCCGCAGTGGCGATTGAAAACGCTCGGCTTTTCCGCCAAATCAAGACCCAGCTCTCAGAAATTACTGAGATGAAGACCCTTATGGATGACGTGTTTGCGTCTATGGGTAGTGGTGTGATCACCATCGACAATACCGATCAGGTTTCACTCTATAATCCAGCGGCTGGCCGTATCCTTGGTATCCCAGGAAGCCACGTTGACTCCCGGTTTTACAAAGATGTCTTTGATGAGGTCGACCCAGCATTGGGAGATTCAGTTGCGGGGTTAGTAAATCAGGTTAGGGAAGAGGGAAAATTGCAAACGGCTGAACTAGATGTTTCCCCTCAAAAATCTGGTAAAGATGTCACCATCAGTCTAAATATCTCTCCCTTGCGAGACGTTCAGCAAAAGATGTTGGGTGTCGCTATGGTTGTTGATGACATTTCCGAGAAAAAACGCATGGAAAGCGTACGAAAATATCTCCCCCCCAGTTTGGTTGATCGGGTACGAGATCTTGATTCAGCCCAACGGCCGCAACGTCGATCCATGACCGTCATGTTTGCTGATGTGACCGGCTACAGCACATTTAGCGAAAATCTAGAGCCGGAGCAACTTGTTGAAATCATCAATGAATATTTTACGGTTGCGGCGAATGCCATAAATGATCAATTTGGCGTCATTGACAAATTTATGGGTGACGCGGTTATGGCTCTTTTTAATACCCAACTTAACCCGCAAGATGATCATAGTGAACGTGCAGTACGCACCGCCATAAATATGCAAGCGGCACTTGATGATTACCTCAAAACTGTGCCTGTAGAGCGCCATCTCCATTTTTCGATAGGCATTCACACCGGTGAAGCGGTCGCTGGAAATGTCGGAAGCAGCTTCCGCAAAGACTTTACAGTCATTGGAGATGCTGTCAATTTGGCTAAACGGCTAGAAGAAAATGCGGAGTCAAAAGAAATTGTCATCAGTCAAAGTGTTTATGACAGGGTAGTAGACCTAGTCAATGTTATTCCCCGAGAACCGATGAAAGTAAAAGGGCGGAACGCCATGGAGCGGACCTATCTTTTAACTGGTTTTAAATAATATTTGAGTGCATGGAGTCCTACTATTCAGCGGTCACAAGTATGCTTCCTGCAATGTACCGGTCCCCTATCTGATCCCCTTGAATGTCATGCATTGCTAACCTGCGGCGGCTGGTCATTTCATATAAGCCTACTTCAATCTGATAATTTCCCGGAGCGATATTTTCAGGAATTACAAGTCGATAAGGATCTGATAACTGTTGCCCCGGCAACCATTTTGGGAACCAAAGATGTGTTGGAACAGCTCCGCCTAAAGGAGTATAGTCGAGATTCGCGTAGCTAATGTTATTGCTATCAATTAGATGCACAAAAATCGTATAACTTTCTTCAGCTAAGTCTAAAGCCTCCCATCTTGGAGTGACAATCACGACGTCTCCTCGGCCGACCGTTAGCGGAAAATCCCATGGTGCTTGTCGCCTTTGCAACCCTGAACGAGCACTTAGACTGGCTAAACCAACTCTATGCCGAAAATTAGCCAGTAAATCGGCCGTTTGTGGACGGTACCCAATGTTGTCTTTTACGGCGAGCTTGCCAAGATCAGCACTCAAACCACTATCGCTATTCTGACTCAGGTTAATCATACTTAAAGAAGCAGAATAGTCTCCGGCCGGGAAATCATGAGGTATGGCAAAATCATACTGCTCCACAATGACCTCGTTCGATTCCCATAGTGGTGTGACTAAGTGAGAGTCTGTTGTAAATGGCAAATCCAGATTGCCGCTTTCGCCACTTATATTTAAGGAAGGGGCATAAAAATCAGCCGTTTTCTCAGCCAAACGCATCGCCAATACCAATGAGACATAATCCCCGCCACTCACTTGGGTTGTTTGCAAACGATAACCAACTAGCTCTGGTCCTGTCCCTTTAGCTTCGATACGGATCAACTCATCAGGGATAGATGTATCGCCTGGCTCCACTACTTGATAAAAGGTGAATCTTGGACGCAGACGAAAGCCAGCTTCAACAATTTCTCGTCTGTAACCATTGAGATAAACCGGCCCCCCAGGAAGGTAATTAAATACGCTTGGAAGCCACGGATCCGCGGCCGAAACGAACACTGGGCGCACGTCAGCCGGGTCAGGCCAACGTTCATCAACCAGTTGGGTATACCAGAGCGGGGTCATAAATTCCCAATTATTAAGTAGCACAACGCTGTTTCCATTCCCCTTAAATCGCTCGAAAGTTTCAGTAACATGTATGTCTCCTTCTGAAAAATTCCTCAATGAAATATGAGGCCAAGTAACGGCCAGTGTCCATACAGGAACAAGTAGAAAGAAAATAACCAAGATTCCATTCACCATGATCTGCTGAAACTTGAGATTGAGAAGTATCCGGCCGATTTGCCAAAAACCAACGGCCATTAATAAGGCTACTAATAGATTCGGCCCCATAATATAGGCCATAATATCTTGTTGTTTCAGACTAATTACAAAAGAGTAATTGATTACAAAAGCAATTGAAACAAGTATGGTTGGTTTGCGGGTTTCTTGGTTATAAACGGCTGTGACACCACCAACTATCGCTAACAGACCGCCGAGAAGACCATACTGAAGGCGTAAAATCGACCCAAAAACAATCCCGCGAATCGGTTGTTCAGCAAATGAATAGTAAGGCAAAGAGTCTGACAATCCACGTGCTAGGACATGATCCAGAAACCCTTGAATCGTGTTCATAGTATGTGGCCCCATCAGTGGCTCCTGGCTACTGATTATTGGGTAATAAGCAAATAGCGCCAGCCCCAAAAGAGCACATCCAATCATTTTTAGTAGTAATTTCCAGTCGAACAAGATGCGTGGATAAACAAGTAATATAAATAAAATATAGGCTGGAAAACTAAATACAGTCAGTGGGTGATGAACTGCCCCCAAGCCAGTTAAAAACGAAAAAATGAGGAGATGAGGTGTTGATAGATTCAGCTCATCCTCTCCTGCATGCCAACGTAGCAAAAACCAGATATTAACGATCAAAAATGCGGCTGTGATCAGGTGCGGGTTAGCATGGATGCTATGCTGCCAATGATTAGGTGCCCAAGCCACAGCAAGTGCCCCGAACACGGCCGCTGGAATACGATACTTATCTTCGCTCCTTGATGTCAGTAACAAGACAATGTTGTATACCGTCACAACAATTAAGCTCCCTACCAACCCATTAACAAGATGAGATCTCCATGCCACTGCGCCGAATGGAACCAGTGTCTGCATTAACTTGCCTAACACAGTCATAAATGCGTATCCTGGCGGATGTGCAACTCCCAATACATGAGACACAACGGTGTATTCGGTTGGATCACCTAAAATCAGCCCTTGGGCCAAGGTCGAAAGATAAAGCGCAAAGGTTGACAAGGCAAGAAACAATCCAATTAATCTTGTGTTTTTGTAGGCAAATTTATTGAGAGTCATATTGTTTACGAACAAGATCATATAATTCTATTGTTTTAGTAGCTGCTTTTGCCCAACTAAACCTTTGGGCTTGATCTACTCCCATTATTTGTCGCCGCCTATATTCTTCTGGAGAGGTGAGGAGCCGATGAATGACGGCCGCCATTTCAGCCACATTTGTTGGATCGAAATAAGCAGCTGCATCCCCTCCAACTTCAGGAAAACTACTCGTATTACTCGATGCAACGACTTGTCCGCACATCATGTGTTCTAAAATAGGCAATCCAAACCCCTCGTACAGGCTTGGTTGAACCCCTAACCGTGCCCCTGCAATGAACCCGGGCAAATCCTCATCGTCCACCCAGCCAGCAGAAACAACAATACCGGTAAGATTTTCATCTTTAAGCCGTTGGAAAAAATCATCTACAAGCCACCCCTTAGAGCCGACCAAAACCAACTTGAGATATGGGTGCTTATGGCGCAAAATCAGTAAGGCATCTACGAGCCGATTGAGGTTTTTGCGTGGCTCAATCGTTCCTATATGTAAAAGGTAATCTTTTGGTAATTTATATTTAACCTTTACCCGATCAATTTCAATTTGCGGAGGCGCATAAAAATGGTCGGCCGCTGCTTCTGGGATGACATGGATTTTTTCAGGAGGTATGTGAAAATACTTCATTAAGTCATTTTTACTCGATTCAGAAACAGTAACAATGGCGGTTGCCCGACGACAATACAATGGCATAGCTATTTTAAGATACCAATAATTCAACTTTGTGTGATATTCAGGGAAAAGGTGAGGAATAATGTCATGGATGGTTAGGATTGTTGGTATTGTTTGCAATGGGATCAATAGATGTTCAGTAGCATGAAAGATCGTTCCTTCTTTCAGACGTGTATCTAGTGTAAATTTCCGTAATTGCACCCATTGAGCTATTAAAACTACCATTCTCCATATCTTATAGCCTGCTTTGACCCGGTAAGCTGGCAGGTGGGCAAGGCTAGTAGGTACAATGGCCCCTTTGCCTTCATTGTGAAAAACGGTAACCTCTCTTTTTTGTGAGACTTCAGTCGCAATTCTTTCTGCATACCGTCCCATACCGGCGCGACTATGGACAGCAGGTGATATATCGATATAAATCATTTAACACATAATTCTAACAGATTTTTCACTTGCTAATTTATTTGATTTTCTTTTCTAAATTGCCTAGTCACTAGGCTCCCTGTATAATGCGGCGCAGACTCTTTGGCATTCGACTGTATTATTAAAATAGTCGAACACTATTAATCCATTTCACCTGCAGATTTTAATTTTTACTAACCATAATGGCACTAAAAGGTAACTTAAGGGATTTCACCACTGCTCAGCTATTAAACCTTGTTAATCTTGCTAAAAAGACAGGTGTACTTACTGTTAAAGGTCAAGAGAAAGCAATTATCAGTTTTCATAGTGGAAAACTGGTTTATGCTGAAACCGACGGACTTAGAGGCGATTTAGGGCAAGTTTTGTATCGAGCGGGGAAGCTTAGTGCAAAGCAAGCAACCTTAATTGATGAGAAACTTAAAGGACAGAGTGACAGGCATCTGGGGCATAAGTTAATTAAGTCTAATATGATTACCCAAACGGATATTTTGGATAGCATTAAACAGCATGTGCTGAATGTGATCTATGGTATGTTTTCTTGGGCTGATGGAACTTTTGACTTTGAAGCAGACCCGGAACCAGCTGCTAAACGAATTAAGATTCCACTTGACCTCGACATAATTATTGTAGAGGGGAGCCGCAGACTTGAAGAATCCGAGCGGTTGAATGATGAATTGCCTGATTTGAATATCCGTTTGCAATTTGTGGCTCGTCCTGAAAATCGGCTTGGAAGTATGAATCTTACTTCAGATGAATGGCGGATAATCAATTATATAAGTCCTAAAAATACTATCCAGCAAATTGCTGAAGCAAATAAACTTTCAGACTTTGAAGTTCGAAGAACAATTTATGGATTGATTGAAGCTGGTCTAATCGAATCTATTCGATCGACTGAAGAAATTCAACCCGCCGAACGGCACGTATCACCAAGAAAAAGAAGACCAGAAGCCTCAGTTGCAGATAAACGAGGCGTTGTAAACCGTTTGATTGATCGAATACGTAGTCTTTAATTCGGTACAACTTCACCTATTAGCACTACAAAAGTGAGATATTTATGCAGGCAGTAAAAATGGTCGTTACCGGCCCCTTTTCAGCAGGAAAAACCGCGTTTATCGGATCAGTTAGTGAGATTGATGTTGTTAAAACAGAGCGTCGTATTACGGCCCCCTCTGAACAGATCAAAGAAACTACCACAGTGGCTATGGACTTTGGCCGTATTACTGTTGACGAAGAACTAGTTCTTTATTTATTTGGAACGCCGGGTCAAAGACGTTTTGACTTTATGTGGGAAATTTTATCAGAAGGGATGCTAGGGTTTGTTGTGTTAGTGGATAGCACTCGGCCTGAAACCTTCCGTGAAGCACGTCGCATACTCGAAACTTTTCAAAGTTATGCTTCCACACCTTTTATTGTGGCTGCAAATAAACAAGATAGCGAGGATGCTTGGCAACCTGAAGATTTGAGAATTATTCTTAAACTCGACCCCTCTGTAAAAGTCCTTCCTTGTGTTTCAATTGATCGCGAAAGTGTAAAAAATGTCCTTCTTGAACTGCTTTACTCTATTCTTGAACATTTGGGCGAAGCAGATGGTTAGTCTCTCCTGACCTTGTTATAACATCTCAATAGAATTTTCTGCTCACTGTTCTGCCTCGTGAGCATTTATTAGCTGATATTATTTTACCTAAATAGCATTAAATTTTATTCTATTTTCTTTTTGTATATTAAACTCCCGAAGGTGAATCTGATTTTACAGCCTTTTCACAGTTTAATTCCTCATCAGGTGTTAGGATAGCGGCCTGTAAGTTTGTGTCCATTGCATCTGTGTACCTCATTGTTGCTAACCCAGCATCGTACACTATGCGGGGTTAGCAGAGTTTGATTTAAAAACTCCTAGCCCCGATACGATAGATGTTTGACGGGTACTGAGGTTTGGATGAGCTCCATCGTTACAGAACAGGGTATTCTGCACTATGAAACATTAGGCAGAGGAAAACCCATTATTCTTCTTCATGGCTGGATTAATTCATGGGATGTTTGGCGTGACTCGATGATTCACCTTGCTAAAGATGGGGTAGGCTATAGGGTTTATGCTCTTGATTTTTGGGGTTTTGGGATGTCAAATAATGATTCACCAGAAACCGCATTCCAAATTGATAGCTATGTTGATATGGTTAAGCAGTTTATGGACAAGCTTGGAATCCAAGAGGCACCAATTTTTGGCCATTCAATGGGTGGGACTGTCGCATTAAAATTTGGTATCAGATTCCCAGAGAAAGTTAGTCGGATAGTGATTGTTGGCACCCCTATAATTGGAAAAACACTCAACTTTTTTCTTAAGCTTTCTGGTAATAATTATGTAGCTAGTATGGTTTGGAAGTATCCCTTTTTGCGGGATACTGTCATGCGTTTGCTACTTGCCGGTGACCAAGAGTCAGTACGCACAATGTTAATGCGAGACGTTCGTCAGGCAAACATGCATTCATTTTTTCGGTCGATAGGTGATTTGTATTCTATAGATTTATGTGCGGAACTAGCTTCAAATGAAGTCCCAATATTGGGGATTTTCGGTAAGAATGACAATATCGTTTCGCCATTGAATGCTGGTTTACTAAAGAAGTCAAGATCTGATGCCACGATTGCAATAATGGAAAAGTCACGTCATTTTCCGATGATAGACGAATCCCAACGGTTTTTGCAATTAATTGATAATTTTCTAAGTACTAAGATTGATGTTGAACAAGAAACATCTGAGATTTAGTTAATCTTTTAAAATAATGCTTAGTCTTAACGATTTGAAAATCAGTATAAAGCGATTTGATAATATTTCAGAAAAATTGATTTCTGCATATCGCTCTAATTATAATTTATGCGTCGAATAGCAATTGAAGCCCCTAGATTTATACCCCCCTTTAATGAACCTGCAAGGCAAATTACGTTACAAAGCCGCCCTTTGTGGCTACACCAGCGGGAGTTATTTGCTCCGTATATTGATTCTGAAATCGAATACCCTGATTGGGATATCGCACTAAAATATGAAAGTCTGAATCAGGTAGAGACGATTGTCCATCGGGATAATATTTACTTTAATGCAGAACTTTTAGCCGAATTTGTTGCACGGGCAAAAAGTGTCGATCGCCCGGTCCAGCTTGCGTTTTCGGCCGATGACCCTTCAATTGTCAATCATGTATTACCGTTGTCAACACAGCTAAAAAGAGTCGGAAATCTTTTCCTTGCACAGATGTGGTATTTACCCGAGGGTCTTCATCAACTCAATGAAGCGGAGCCACTTGTAATCGATACAGAGCCAAGGGAACGAGGCTATTATCATATCCCGCCATATTCTGCTTCGACTGCGGGCGACCTTGTTTATCAGCTTCCTAAAAAAGCCTTTGTTATTATTGAGAGTTGGGTCCATATTTTTATTGCCGATATCTTGTTTGGTATTTTTACCTACGCCGTCAACATAGAGGATGAGATTAACTTAGATTGGAAGTTGAAAACTTCCATTTTATGGCGTGCCCTTGTTGAGCAGAAGCCTTTTCTTTCGACAAGCTCATTGGTCAAGATTGGTAAAAATTCTAGTATTCACCCAACAGCTCAAATTACCGGGCCTGCAATTATTGGTGATGATGTTACTATTGGAGCTGGGGTTGTGATAGATGCTTGCATTATTGGCGATAATGTCAATATTTCTCAGGGGGCTCAGCTTCATATTAGTGTTATTGGGAATGGATGCTTTCTTCCGTTTCGGGCTTCACTATTTATGACTACTGTAATGGAACGTACGATGATTGCTCAAAACACTTGTTTGCAATTATGCGTTATCGGCCGGGATTCATTCATTGGTGCAGGGTCTACCTTTACAGATACAAGTGTTTTGTCCACCCCAATTCGTGCTTTGAATGGGAATGATGAACTTGAAGAAGTCCCCTTAAGAGTTATCGGGGGATGTGTGGGACATCATTGTCATTTAGGGTCAGGAATAGTCATCTATCCGGCTCGGATAATTGAATCGGATGTCATATTAATTCCTTCGGAGAACCAGCATTTCATTAAAAAGAATGTAATGTTCGAAGATAGTAGTCACCATCAGCTCGAATCTCACTCTAAGCATCGCCAACTTTATCCGCGACAGGAAAAGCTTGTTTTGTAGAGGAAAACACCTCCTTTCACCTTTGCTATGGATCAATCGTGATTTCCATGGCCCCTTTCTTCTCCTCACATCTTGTTTCTGGACGAAAAACAAACAATTGTTACACATCCAAGGTTCTTCATTATTGCCTCCATCGCTTCCTTTCCCCATTCACATGATAATTGAGAAATTTCTGAGCATTGTAGATGCGAGAAAAGCTTCTGATATTTAACATATCATCCTAAGAGTTACTTTTTCACATATATTTAGGCCCCTACACTGCTTATTAATGCTAGAATTATTAGCATAATCCGTGACCGTTAAATTGGCTTTATATTTCCGCTAACTTTTTGGTCCGATTTTCAGGTTAAAGAATTCTAAACTTTGTATTCAGAGAATCTTTTAGTGAGTAACAGAACGTATAAAGTATAAGCTCTGCTGATTAGTAAAACTTAAGGCAGAAGCTTATGCATTGTCTGTTATGTGTGTAAAACGCTAAAATGTTACGAATCTTTCACATCTTAATATAGATAGTTGAATTGTGTGCTTTCTTACAGACTGTTACAATGAAACTGAAGTGTGTTACTAAAAGTGCTGGCAGTAGATTTTGCAAACAGCGACGCACCTGATAAATAGTGTATTAATAATAGAATCAATCATTAAGGAATGGCTTATGAGTAAAAATGGCCGAATACTAGTTGTTGAAGACGACTTTGATATTGCAGACATGTTACGCATATTTTTTGTCGGACAAGACTTTGAGGTTGACGTTGCATCTAGAGGTAGCGAAGCGCTTACTGCTTGTCGGCGTCAACTTCCAGATCTAATTGTTTTGGATATTATGCTGCCTGATATGGATGGGTATGCAGTATGTCGAGAGCTTCGTACGACGACTCGAACCAGACACATCCCAATTATTTTTCTGACTCAACGTGATGAGCGTAGTGATCGCATTGCAGGCCTTGAGCTGGGTGCTGACGACTATATAACCAAACCGTTTGATATTGAAGAGTTAATATTGCGTGTCCGACGAGCGATAACTACATATAAGCATAACAATATGACCGACCCCCGCACTGGACTGCCCAGCGGCCGGTTAATTGAGGAAGAACTGCTTCAGCTTATGCGCTCTAACGAACGTTGGTCTCTCACCCTAATTGGGATTGATAATCTCAAAGATTTTTCAGATGCATACGGATTTGTAGCTGGGGATGAAGTTTTGCGCTTTACGGCTATGTTAATTAACGATGAAGTTGATCAACATGGGTCATTAGATGATTTTGTCGGTCATACGGGTGGGGATACTTTCGTACTTATTTCTCGCTCTGTAGAGCCCAATGACCTAATTGACAAAATCCGCGCCCACTTTAATAGTTCTATCTCGGCCCATTATAACTTTATGGATATTGACCGTGGCGGTATTGAACGGGCAGATGGCTCTCTTGCCGCATTAATGAAACTATCAGCTGGGATTGTGTCTACAACTACACACACTTTTTCTGATATTCGAGAGGTTACTGAACTGGCGGCTGATATGCGTCGGCAAGATCAACAGAGTCACCCAGTTTGAAGCTAGCTGTCTTTAATATTAATTATTTTTCTGTTTTGGATATCAGATAAAAGTGACTGAACTTTCTGTACTTACTCTTCAAAAGATCATAGATAATCTTTCTGCTGCCATTATTATTGTGAATGATAATGGTTCTATCCGGTTATATAACAAGGCTGCAGAAACATTATCACCAAGCTTGGTGCAAGGCTCTACGTGGGAATCTGCTGGTATGTTATTCCATACGGATCCAAGCTTAAAACAGGCATGGATGGGCCTGCTAAATGATAAAGAGGTACTACAGGTTGAATTAGAGACTGGAATTTGGGAATTAGAATCAATTGCTGTTCAAATAGAATCTGATCGTTTTGTCCAAATTACAGGTAATCAAGTAAAGAAGCATCCGCTCCTAGACTCAGGCCAGTCAGAATCGGTTGAGCTCGTGCGTGCGCGTAAGCTTCTAGAAATCACGCGAGAATTATCTTATTTGCTTGAAGAAGAGCTTGTTCTTAAAAAAGCGCTGCAATTATTAAATGAATCTTTAGGGGCGGATGACGGACTTATTTTATTAACAGATGAAGTAACCGGTGAGTTTATAGTTCGTGTAGAGCTTAGCCCTGATGGACAGCCACTGTTAACTGAAAGACCTGCTGGATTTTGGCCAAATCAGGGACTGGCCGGCTGGGTCTTACGGACTCGTCAAGCCGCTCTCGTGTCAGATACCCGACTTGATAAACGCTGGATTCAAATTGGTAGGGGAAAAACAAAAACTGGGACGTTAAAGGTTCAAAGATCGGCACTGGCGGCCCCGTTAGAGTTTGGACAAGAACCGGTTGGTGTTCTTATGATTACAAGCTTAGAGTCTAATCAGTTTAGTGCTGATGATTTGGAGCTTGTAAGCAGGGCAACAGATCTTATCTCTAATGCACTTTACAATTCGCATCTGTATGACTTGGTTCGAAATCAAGGGGCACGATTGGGCGGCATGTTAAAACAAGAGCAAGTCAATGCTGCTAAGAATCAATCTATTCTTGAAAGTATTGCCGACGGGGTACTCGTAGCGGATAAAACAGGCGAGATGGTTCTTGCAAATGACGCATTTCTCAATATTTTTGAGATCCCACATTGGCAGACTGTTGGCAAGCATGTTTCAACTATGAGAGAAATTGTAGTTGATTCAGGTGCATTATGGTTGACCGCGGTCCAAGAATGGGCCAGTGAGAACCGAACTGGCCATGCGGGGCAAACGGTTGAAGATACAATCGTTTTAACAACTTCTGATCGCACAGTTCGGGTTAATTTGGCTCCAGTATTTGCTGGAGGTCAATTTTTAGGAACCGTTTCAACCTTTCGAGATATTACACGAGAAATCGAGGCTGATTTGGCAAAGACTTCGTTTATTTCACTTGTTTCTCATGAATTAAGAACTCCTTTAACCTCGGTTAGAGGGTATGCGGAGCTTATGCTGATGGGGGCGGTGGGCGAATTGCCTGATGCGGTTTTAAAGTATGTAAAAATCATCCAATCCAATGCAACACGTTTGCATGATTTAGTTGGGGATGTTTTGTTAATTACACAATTTGATGGTGGTGAGATGCCGTTAACTATAGCCCCATCTAAAATTGACGAGATTATTAATGATGTAGTCAATAATCATTTGAAGAATCGGATTAAGGTTGAAAACCGAGAGATATCCGTTTTCGTAGAGCTATCAGAGTATTTACCTGAGGTCATGGCTGATCGCGGACGTGTTGTGCAGATATTAACCAACTTGGTTGATAACGCCTTGAATTACACACCGGATCTGGGCGAAATTATTGTTTCAGCTCGATCTGCGGCCGATTTTATCTTTATTTCAGTTCACGATACAGGAATTGGCATTACAGTTGAAGAATTAGACCAAGTATTTAATCGGTTTTACCGATCCGATGATATTAACGTTCGCAAGATAGCTGGAACCGGATTGGGTCTGTCGATTGCGCAGACGTTTGTAGAAATGCATGGCGGTCGTTTGACTGTCTCAAGTGAATATGGTGTAGGCAGTATATTCACCTTTAACCTCCCAGTAGTTCAATCGGGTTAAAACACTCAATATGAATGCGACTGGCTACAAAGTAGAGAGATTTGGATGACTAAGATTCTGATCGCGGAAGATGAAGCAGATATTCGAGAATTGATAAAAATTACCCTTTCATTTGGGGGTTTTGAAGTTGTAGCGGCCGAAGATGGTCGGCGGGCTGTAGAGCTGGCTCATGATGGACCATTTGATCTTATTATGATGGATATTCAAATGCCATACATGGATGGCTACCAAGCCTGTCGGGAAATAAAAAAGATCCCGGCTTTAAGAGATGTTCCAGTCGTGTTTTTATCGGCAAAAGGGCAATCATCTGAGGTTCGGGAAGGTTTAGGCGCAGGGGCAATTGATTATATGTTAAAGCCATTTGCCCCTGATGAACTAATTGAACGTATAAACCAGATTTTGATGAATGACGGCAAGCCCGGTCAAGTCGCTTAAGATTTACCATATCTAATAGCTACCACTAACTTTAAACGAGACTTTTTGTGAGTATTACAACGCTAGAGAATCAACTTGTACATTATGAAGTGACTGGGCATGGGACCCCAGTTATCTTTGTGCATGGCTGGCATGGTTCTTGGCGATATTGGTGGCCTACGATGCAGGCGTTATCGGCCGGAAATCGAACATATGCTTTTGATTTGTGGGGATTTGGTGATTCTAGCCAGAATCAGGAAAAATATTCGTTAGACGCTTATGTTGAAATGTTGCATGGTTTTTTGGATGCTTTAGCAATCCGGAAGCCGGTCATTTTGGTGGGGCATTCGCTTGGTGCAGCCGTTGCTTTGCGGTATACACTCCGCTACCCCAAAGATGTTGAGAGGGTTGCTGCGATTTCGCTACCTGTTAAAGGGTCTTACATGGATGACAGACTGGCGGGACGAGATCCATTCTCATATTTCGGCCGTACATCTGGAATATCATGGCCAGAAGTTGATAACGAGGTCCGTAAATCAGATATAGGAGCCGTTTGTAAATCGGTTGAAGAAGTGCGGAACACTGACTTTCTACCTGATATTCGGGCGTGTAGCCGGCCGATGATGCTTGTGTTTGGCAAGCAAGACCAAATCGTTAAAGAGCCAGGGAATAGCTTACCCGAAGCTACGACCAATCGTGCCTATATATCGCTTGAAAGTGATCATTTCCCCATGCTGGAACAAAAAGTTCAGTTTAATCGACTCGTACTTGATTTCGCATTGTCGCAGGGAGACATGCAAGCGATCTCTCCAAAAGACCACTGGGTTCGCCGGAATCGTTAAAACATTGCGAACCTGTTCTATAGCTCTCTGTACCCAGACCAAACCGGTTGTTCGGAGTAATCATAATATTTCGCTACGTTTAACCGCATCCGATAAAAATCAAAGATAGAGCCTTTGACTATGCCATTGTAAAGTCGGACTGATCGATAGTAGAGCGGGGAGAGTACACCTACAGCTTCTGCGTGCACCGGACTAAACCCCCAGCTATTTTTTGCATGCTCATCTTTAAAAATGACACAATTCCCATAATCACCATTTGTTAGTTCGAGGGAGCTATAGCTGTAGAGTCCTGGATGATTACGCATTTCAGTAAAGAGCATTTTGTCCCGTGAGGCGACACCCATTCCGTCAGAACATAAGTTGCGTTGCCCGAAAAACCCGACAATGGTGAGTTCGGCCGCATCTTTTAGCAACTGCGGCCGGATGGGAATAATCCGATGATGGCGACCGTCTGATTCAAACAGCTCATGAGATTCAGGGGCAAAGAGATTTGGATTCTCATCTTGTGAAATCGACATCACGATTTGGCTGAGCCGCATAAGCATGTAATTTATCTGGCGATAATCGATTGCAGTGTAAGCAGGGTGAGTAAAAAGACGATCTGGGAGAACAGAGTCAGTACTAATTTGTGTAGTGAGCATTTTACGGAATCCTGTTTGACAAAAAAAATGTTAATGATATGGTATTTATACAGTTGTTTACTTGTATAGACAAATTTCAGGGGATCAAATTGTGAATCAAATTAGAATGATAACTTGCTTGGGAGAAAACACCGTTCCAATCTGCACAGAATTAGCAAAAGCATTAAGTGAAAGACTAAAAATCGAGTTTTTGTTTGAGCCTGTGGCGGAATCTACGCCTGCGGCCGAAAGGCTTGCGCGTGGCGAGGTGCAAATGGGATGGATTTGCGGCTTGCTGTATGTGGAGAAAGTAGACCGTGAAAAAGCTCCACTCAATTTGCTCGTTGCTCCGGTTTTTACCGACACGAACGAGCCGATTTATACATCTCATTTGATTGTACCGGCTGGAAGCTCGGCTAAATCTCTCGAAGATTTACGTGGAAAAACCCATGCGATTAACGAATTTACATCGTGGTCGGGGAATCATTTGATGCGGTCTTATTTGTTTGATAAGGGATTGACGGCCGACTTTTTCAGTGAAATTATTGTAAGCGGTGCTCACTCAAAATCGATCCGAATGGTTGCAGAGCAGGGGGCTGACTCGGCCGCCATTGATCATGGGGTGTTTGACTTTGTCGCAGACACACAGCCTGAATTGACCAAAGGGATTCGTGTTATTGGCCAAATCGGCCCGTCGCCGTCCCCACCATTTGTGATTCATCAGTCTGTGCCTCAGACTTTGCAGGATGATATTAGGCAGGCAATGCTTGACCTAGGACAGAGCGAGAGTTTTAAAAAGCTAGTAAAGCCTCATCGACTCAAAAAATTTGCCCCGATCAAAGATGCTGATTATCAACCGATACGGACCGGTTATGAAAACAGTCTGGCATTACTATGAATATAAAAAGCCCACCGATACCAAAATATTTTCAAGTAGCTACCCACTTGCGTGAACGAATTATCTCTGGGAATTTAAAACCGGCAGATCAAATTCCAACGGAAGAATCGCTGGTCGAAGTGCATGGGGTTAGCCGTGGCACCGTGCGCAAAGCGATCCAGCTTTTGATTGACGAAGGGTTGGTGGAGACTGAGCAAGGGCGAGGCTCTTTTGTGACATCGGCCGTGCGTTCGTCAAACTACTTTAGCTTGGCGAGTTTTGACGAAGAAATGCGGCGACAACAGCGCAAGCCATCGACCCGATTGTTGAAATTTGAGGTGCGAGAGGCGGGAAAAGAAACGGCCGCGAGACTCGCTATCCTTCCTGAGACGATTGTTTTCCAGATTGAGCGGTTGCGTTTGGCTGATGAACAACCTGTCGCGTATGAAAGCCGGATTTTGGCAAAAAGCTTGTGCCCGGCCCTTGAAAATGAAGATTTAGAGAGACAATCGTTGCATTGGCTACTCTCAAACAAATACCAAATTCCACTGGTGAAGATGGTGCATACGGTTGAGCGGTTGCCGTTGTCCCAACTTCAAGCTGATTTACTTGATAGCAAGAAGGATGAACCTGCTTTTTCAGTAGATCGTCTTTCATTTACAACAAGCGAAAACAAGAAAATACCGGCCGTTTTGTTCGAAGCGGTCTATCGTGAAGATCGATACTATTTACAAGCCTTTGGCTAACGGAAATAAATACTATGAAAAGAGTTGTTAAATCCCCAACGGGTACGAAGCTGAATTGTAAGAACTGGCTCATTGAGGCCCCTTACCGAATGTTGCAGAATAATCTTGATCCAATGGTTGCGGGTGATCCTGATAATTTGATTGTGTATGGTGGCCGTGGTAAAGCGGCGCGCAATTGGGAGTCGTTTGATGCGATTTTGCGTTCGCTGGAGAATTTGGAACCGGATGAAACGCTCATGGTGCAGTCGGGCAAGCCGGTTGCGGTTTTTCGCACGCACGAGGATGCGCCACGGGTATTGATTGCGAATTCAAACATCGTGCCAGCTTGGGCGACTCAGGAAAATTTTGACAAATACGAAGCGGCCGGATTGATGATGTATGGCCAAATGACGGCCGGAAGTTGGATCTATATCGGTACACAAGGCATCTTACAGGGAACGTATGAGACGTTTGGGGCGTTGGCCCAGCAGAATGGTTGGGACAGCTTGAAGGGCAAATTAGTGCTCACGGCCGGTCTGGGCGAGATGGGTGGCGCTCAACCGTTGGCTGTGACAATGAACGGTGGTGTAGGTGTATTTGTCGAGGCAGAATCTTGGCGAGCCAAACGGCGCTTGGATCTGCGCCAGATCGACATGATGACAGATGATCTGGAAGAGGCGATGACATGGGCGGATGAGGCGGTACAAAGTAAGGAGCCACGCTCGATTGGGCTGGTCGGTAATGCGGCCGAAGTGCTGCCTAAACTATTGGCGATGGGAATTGTGCCCGATGTGGTAACTGACCAGACTAGTGCGCATGATCCGCTGTATGGTTATTTTCCGGCCGGGATGACGATTGAGGAAGCAAATGCATTGCGGGTTTCTGATCCCAAGGCATATACGCAGAAATCTGTTGATTCGATGACGGTGCATGTGCAGACGATGCTCGACTGGCAGAAGAAGGGTGCGATTGTCTTTGATTATGGCAATAATTTGCGCCAACGGGCGTTTGACAACGGCTTGAAAGAGGCGTTTGATTATCCTGGCTTTGTGCCTGCTTATGTTCGGCCGCTCTTTTGCGAAGGCAAAGGTCCATTTAGATGGGTGGCTCTTTCTGGTGACCCTGAAGACATTTATGAGACTGATCGGGCGATTTTGGAACTATTTCCAGAAGATAAACATCTGGCCAATTGGATTAACATGGCTCAGCGGGACATTGAGTTTCAGGGGCTGCCCGCGCGTATTTGTTGGTTAGGCTATGGTGATCGGGCCAAAGCTGGCTTGCGGTTTAATGAATTGGTGGCCGAAGGCAAGGTTAAAGCGCCAATCGTGATCGGCCGGGACCATTTGGATTGTGGTTCTGTGGCTTCACCGAACCGTGAAACAGAAGGGATGCTAGATGGCTCCGACGCAATTGCTGATTGGGCGATTTTAAATGCGCTGATCAATACGGCTAGTGGGGCGACTTGGGTTAGTTTCCATCATGGTGGCGGGGTTGGAATTGGCTATAGCCTGCACGCTGGTCAAGTCACTGTGGCTGATGGAACGCCTGAGGCTGCGAAGCGTTTAGAGCGGGTGTTGACGGTTGATCCTGGGATGGGGATTGTGCGGCATGCGGATGCAGGGTATGAGTTGGCGAAGCAAAACGCTCGTGAGAAGGGTGTCAAGATCCCGATGATGGATTGATTTTAAAATTGAATACAGAGGTATAGAGGTCACGGGTGACTTATCTGTGTTTTGCATAGCTATTTTTATTGTATGAATTGTATGAGAGGAAAGAATGAGTATTCCTGAAAAATTAAAAGCATGCTGGCATCCGGTAGCGTATGCGCATGAAGTTCCTGCCGGTGCGCCGCACGGCTCAATGTTGTTGGATGAGCCGGTTGTGATTTGGCGAGCTGAAGATGGTCGGCCGATGGCGATGAAAGACGTGTGTATTCATCGAGGGACAGCCCTGTCGCTGGGATGGCTTGACAACGGTCGCTTGGTCTGCCCGTACCATGCTTGGCAATATGATGAGACGGGAGCGTGCGTCAAAATCCCGCAGACGGCTAATCCAAACATACCGACGAAGGCGAGAACGAAAAAGTATCTGTGCCAAGAGAAGTTTGGCCTGATTTGGGTGGCGTTGGAAGAGCCGGTTTATGATCTGCCGGAAATCCCTGAACTTGAAGATGGGGCTTGGAAGGTGGTGAATACGGGGCCGTTTGAATGGAATGCGGATGCCTCACGCCAGGTTGAAAACTTTACAGATTTTGGTCATTTCCCGTGGGTGCACCCTGGCTTGCTGGGAGATGTGAATCGGCCGGTGGTGCCTGATTACACGGTGGAAACAAAGGGGCATGTGTTGCATTACACTGTGGTCCGGCCGGAAGCGACAAACAGCGATGATTTCCCTGTATTTGCGAATGATGATGTGGTTCAGCCGGAACGCCGTAGTCGATACGAACTTCATCTGCCCTATACGATTGTGTTGCGCTTAGGGTGGGGGGGCGAAAAGGGGATGGTGTACTTTTTTGTAGGCCAACCGATTTCGGCCGACAAGTGCCGGGGGTATTGCATCATCGGCCGGAATTATGACTTAGATCAACCGGACAGCGTTTTGCAGGGGTTTGAAGATACAATCTTTGACCAAGACAAACGGATCGTGGAAAGCCAACGGCCGGACCAGGTGCCGTTTGATTTGGCAGATGAACTTCATTTGAAGTTTGATGCGGTCGCGATTAATTATCGGCGAGCGATGCAAAACCAAGGTTTAGCTTATTATCACTATTTAAGAGAGGTTTAGTTCATTTATGGAACTTCTAAATATCATTGCACTTTTGATTACGTTAGCTGCCGGCTTTAACTATCTCAATTATCGATTTATCGGGTTGCCGACGACAATTGGGATTATGGCGATTGCGCTTATCGTTTCACTTTTGGTTCTTGTTTCTGGCCTTTTTGGATTTGGGGCTGTTATGGCGGCTCAGACGTTTGTGGGCTCCATCGATTTTAATGCGACCTTGATGCAAGGAATGTTGAGCTTTTTACTGTTTGCCTCCGCTTTGCACGTTAATTTGAACGACCTTGTCAAACAAATGGGGCCGATTTTGTTGCTTGCTAGTGTGGGTATCATCTTTTCTACCACTGTGGTTGGTTTTGCGTCTTGGTACGTGCTCCAGTGGCTGGGAATTGACTTGCCATTTATCTACTGCATGCTTTTTGGCGCACTGATTTCCCCCACTGATCCAATTGCGGTGATGAATATCTTAAAGACGGCCGGGGCGCCCAAAACACTAGAAACAAAAATAGTAGGTGAATCCCTTTTTAATGATGGCGTCGCTGTTGTGGTTTTTATTGTCCTGCTTGGTATTCTGAGTGGTGGCGGTGAAATTAGCGGGTCAGAAATCGCATTCATCTTTTTAGAAGAAGCGATTGGTGGCATTGTTTTTGGCCTTGGCCTAGGCTTTGTCGGCTATCGACTGTTAAGCACAATCGACAATTATCAGCTCGAAATCATGATTACGCTGGCGGTGGTGATGGGAGGCTATTCGATGGCTTCTGCGCTGCATCTTTCAGGCCCGTTGGCGATGGTGATGGCCGGTTTGCTGATCGGGAATCACGGCCGGTTATTTGCCATGAGTGATACGACGCGAGAACATGTTGACCAAACTTGGCATTTGATCGATGAAATTCTGAATGCGATCTTGTTTCTGCTCATCGGGATTGAGCTTTTAGCGATTACACTTAGCTGGAGCTATTTGGTTGCCGGGCTGATTATGATTGTCGTGACCCTGGTAACTCGTTTTGTCAGTGTTGGCAGTTTGATCACATTGATGCGAAGGAAACGGACGTTTAGTCCGGGAGTTGTCAAAATCTTGACTTGGGGTGGGCTACGCGGTGGGATTTCGGTAGCTCTGGCACTTTCGCTTCCGGCGGGGCCTGAACGTGCTCAGATATTGACAATTACTTATGTTATTGTCGTCTTTTCGATTCTTGTGCAAGGGTTAACTGTCGGCCGACTGATCGAATCAACTCAACAGACACAAACGCCCGAATTAGAAGTGGATGCGGGTTAGATTGATCACGCTGCGTACAGTTTTTTAGGACTAAAAATTATGAGCCAGAGTATAGAAATCACGTATTTGGGCGGACCGGATATTCATCAGCTGGATTTTACGGATAGTGAGATTTTAAAGGCGATTGAGATTAGCTTGGTGGCTCAAGGCAATGGTGAGTGTGTGATTGAACCTCGGTCGCATTTACGGCCGAATCCTAAATTCAACGGCCATTTTAATGTGCTACGCGGCTATGTTTCAAGCCTGGGTGGCGAAGGCGGTACGGCCGGAGTGAAGGTTGTCGGCGACTATGTAGACAATTACAAAAAGGGATTGCCGTCTGAGTTGGCGTTGCTTAATTTGATGGATGCCAAAACCGGTGTGCCGGTAGCGATCATCGATGCGAGTGCGATTACAGATATGCGCACCGGGGCGATTACGGCGATTGGGGCGAAGTATTTGGCTCCACCAAAGCCTAAGATTTTGGGCCATATCGGGGCACGGGGGACGGCATATTGGAACGTGCGTTTGCTCGATCATCTGTTTGATTTTGAAGAGATTCGGATTCACTCACGTCGGCCGGAAAGCCGCAACGCTTTTGCCGCCAAACTCGAAGCGGATTTAGGTAAAAAGATTGTTGTTACAGACAACTGGAAAGATTGTCTAGACGGGGCGGATATTTTGGTTGAAGCGTCTCGTCTGAACCAGCCAGAGCCGTTGTTCAAGACTGAATGGGTTAAGCCTGGGGCGTTGGTGATTCCTTATGGAACGATGAGTACGGTTGAAGACAATCTGCCCGATATTGCCGATAAGTTTGTGGTCGATGAGTGGTCGCAGTGTTTAGTGGGGCCGTTTGGCTGTTTTCGACGGCATGTTGATCGGGGTCAGGTGAACGCTGAGAATATTCACGGGGAGCTAGGACAAATTTGCAATGGGACGATTCCCGGCCGTGAGCGAGACGATGAGACGATTATTTTGTGGCATCGTGGTTTGTCAACGTCTGATATCGCATTGGGTTTTGCGATGCTTGAGAAGGCGGAAAAATTGGGCTTGGGGATAAAATTACCTTACCGATAAGGATGAAAGATAGGGAGTGGTGCTTCTGAAAGTAGGTTCGTTTGTTGAAAATTGTTGTGTTGCGAACTTCCCTATCTCTATCTTCCATCCTTATTCTTTTAAAACTATGAGTTGGATAAAAATAATACAGGAAAGTGAAGCGACCGGCCGGTTGAAAGAGCTTTATGAAAAATATGTAGACCCGGCCGGATTTGTTGACAACATTTTGAAGATTCACAGCTTGAATCCGAAGTCGTTGAAGACCCATTTTGATTTGTACTCGCATGCGATGCGGGGCCGGTCTGATCTGAGTAAAGCACAGCGGGAGATGATCGCCGTGACGGTTTCTGCGATTAATCATTGTGAATACTGACGATTTCACCACGGGCAAGGTTTGCTCCGTTTAACAGGTGATCAGGCGTTGGTTGATGCGTTGCGTAGTGATTGGAAACAAGCTGACTTGTCAGCCGCTGACAGGCAGATGTTGGTTTATGCTGAAAAATTGACGCTTCGGCCGTGGGATATGGTTGAGCAAGATGTGGCTGATTTGCGGGATGTTGGTTTCACAGATGGGGCGATCTTGGATATTAACCAAGTGACTGGCTATTACGCGTATGTCAATCGGTTGGCCGATGGTTTGGGGGTTGAGATTGAGGGGTACTTTAAAGACGGAGAAGATTATAAAAGATATCGGGAAATGTTAGAAAGGTAGGCCCGTGGCGGATCGTCGTTGTACGGAAATCACCCCATGCCGTGGGCGAGACATTCGACCAATGATGAGCGAAGAGATGAATCGGTTTGGCAAATGTCGTCGCCCCTACGAGAAATCATGATCACTCTAAACACTTTAAACGACATCAACTGGGAAAATGTGCAGGAGGTGGCTTACGATGGAGAAAAGCTCGAAATTTCAGCCGAAATTTTGGCCGCTGTTGAGTCCGGCCGACAGAAATTTGAGGCTTTGATCGAGGCGGGCGTGCCGTGCTATGGGGTGACAACCGGGTTGGGAAAGCTGGTCAATTTGGAGTTGAGCCAAGCTGATCGAGATGATTTACCTCACAATATTTTAAGAGCACGTGCGGCCGCTATTGGTCCGCCGCTGGCCCGGCCGATAGTGCGCAGTATGATGATGCTGAAGCTAGTCAATTTTTTAAGCGGCCGTGATGGGGTGAGCGTAGAATTGTGCCAATTTCTAGTTGATCGGTTGAACGATGGCTTTACCCCGTGGGTGCCGTCGTTGGGGCATGGGATGGGGGCAGACGCAATTGCACATACCCACTGTTTCCAGACGTTTATCGGTGAGGGGTTTGTTTTAGCTGATAATGGAGAGCGGGTTTTGGCGAGCGAGGCTTTGGTTGAGCGGCATGTGCGGCCGATGAGGCTTGGGCAAAAAGAGGGGATTGCACTCTTGAATGGGATTGGAGCGGCTCCAGCGTATGCGCTCGACGCTCATCGTGTGATTTCTAATCTGTTAAAAAAGGCGACTGCGGTGGCGGCCGTTTCAATTGAAGGATGTGCTTGCCCAAAAGATTCATTTGACCCACAAATCAAAGCGTTTAATGCGGAGCCTGGGGTTGATGAGATCATCGATCAGCTGGGGCCATTGCTGGCGAATAGCCAAATCCGGCCGTTTAAATTACAGGCTGGCATTTCGTATCGGATTGTGCCGCAGGTGCATGGAGCACTGCACGATGGGTTGGCAAGTTTGCGCCAGCGAATCGAAAGATCGATGGTGACATTTAGTGATAACCCGTTAATGGTGGATGATGGGTTTTTGTCTGTAGGGATGTTCCACAATCAGCATTTGGTGAACCAGGCAGATGCCGTGGCGGTGGCTCTGACGCATATTGGGGTGTTGAGCGTGCGTCGGTTGCACAGGCTGTTGAATTCTGAAAATACGGGGTTAAACCAGCAGTTGGCCGCCCGGCCAGGTTTAGACGCAGGTCTGGTGGTGGCGCAAAAGGCGGCGTTGGGGCTAGAGGCTAGGCTAAAAATTTTGGCGAGCCCGGTGAGTATTCATACGGGTGAAAGTTCGGCCGGACAGGAAGATTATATGTCGATGGCGTTCCCTACGATTGCTCGGCTGTATGACATGGTTGAATTGGTTGAGATGATTCTGGCGTATGAGCTGTTGGGTGGATTGACAGCGTTGAATATGCGAGGGGAATCGGCCGGAGATGGGGTGAGATCGATACAAGAAACGTTCGGGGAAATGCTTGATCTTGAGAATCGCGACCGGCCGCCGGGTCCGGTGGTTGAGCGGGTGCTGGAAATCTTGAAAGAAACTAATTTCTGAATGGGTGATTTGTTGAACTGTTGAATAGTTAATTGGGTTGTTCGCAATGGAGGTAAGAGTGCAAAAAGTTGAGTTGGTTTTAAAGAATATTGGTCAGTTGGTGACATGTGCGGGTTCTGAAAAGGCGTTACGAGGCGCAGAAATGTCGGCCGTCAACATGCTTGAAAATGGGGCGGTGGCGGTTGCTGAGGGAAAGATTGTGGCGGTAGGCGATTCGGCCGTGGTGCTGGGTGCCTATTCGGCCGACAGTGTGATTGATTGCGAGGGTAAAGCCGTTGTCCCTGGCTTTGTCGATTCACACACCCACACCGTTTTTGGCGGGGATCGGGTGCATGAATTTGAGATGCGGATTCAAGGGGCTGACTATTTAGAGATTATGGCGGCCGGTGGCGGCATTGTCAGCACGATGAAACATACCCGTGAGGCGAGCGAGGAGAGCTTGGTCGAATCGGCCCGTAAGCGGCTGGACCAGATGCTGGCGTTGGGGTCAACGACGGTTGAGATCAAAACCGGCTATGGGCTGGACACGGCGACAGAGTTGAAGATGTTGCGGGTGGTTGAAACGCTTGACAAGGAACACCCGTGTAGCCTTATCCCGACATTTTTGGGGGCGCATACGCTACCGCCTGAATACAAAAGTGATCCGGCCGGATATGTTGATTTGGTGGTGGATGAGATGATTCCGGCCGTGGCTGAGTGGTACAGGCAATCCCATTTTCCGGCCGCTGGTGTGCCAATCTTCATCGATGTGTTTACTGAGGATCATGCGTTTGATGTGGCTCAATCAAAACGGATTTTGGAAGCGGGGCAACGGGCGGGGATGCAGGCGAAGATCCATGTAGACCAGTTTAATGCGTTTGGCGGCACCCAGATGGCGGTTGAGTTGGGGGCGGTGTCGGCCGATCATTTAGATGTGAGCGGTCCGGCCGAAATCGAAGCATTGGCGAACTCTGGGACGATTTGTGTGCCGCTTCCGGCCGCCAATTTTAACCTGGGCCACGATATTGCCGCCTATCCAAACGGCAGGGCTATGATCGATGCAGGCTGTGCCTTGGCTCTGGCGACTGATCTGAACCCAGGTTCTGCACCCTGTTATTCGATGCCGTTGGTGATGGCGATCTCGAATCGGGTTTTGCGCCTAACCCCGGCCGAAACGCTGGTGGCGAGTACGATTAATGGGGCACATGCGCTGATGCTGGCTAATCGAGTGGGGTCGATTGAGGTGGGGAAAGCGGCCGATTTGTTGATTCTGAAGGCAGCCGATTGGCGCCATTTGAGTTATTTCTTGGGTGGAAATCCGGTTGAGACGGTGATTAAGAATGGGGAAGTTGTGATGTAGAACACCAGCTTGCTGGCGTTCTACAAAAATCAAAATGGATGATTATTAGAGTAGCGGCCGTCCTCCGTCCACTTCAATAATGCTCCCCGTTGCAAATAGCAGATTGTCGGCCGTCACCAGCACCGCCTCGGCCACATCTTCAGGTTGTGCAATCCGTTTTAGGGGAGTTTTGCTAATCTGCTCATCGATATAATCTTGCGGAAATCGGGATGCATATTCGCCCCAAACCCAGCCAGGGGCCACCGACATCACCCGAATCTGCGGAGCCAATGCCCGAGCAAGTGAACGAGTCATCGAATCAATGGCCGCTTTTGATGCACAATACGCGACATTGCTGCCAACCCCTGTTCGTCCCGCAATCGACGAGATGTTGATGATGCAGCTATTCTCGCCCGCTTCTAAAAGCGATTTAAATGCTCGAACACAGGCAAACGAGCCACGCACATTGGTCTGGAAAATCCGATCAATCCATTCGTCGCTGAGGCCGTCCATGTCGTCATGTGGCACAGGAGTGGTGATGCCAGCATTATTGACCAACAAATCGAGTTTTCCGTATTTTTCAGCGACAGCGGCCGCCATTTTTGCCAGCTCTCCGCTTTCTGTAATTGTCGCTTGATAAAGCAGATGGCCTTCCCCTGCCAAACTATCAAGCGTCGCCTGCGCCTTTTCTAGATTAGATCGGTAATTGACGATGACACGATATCCGGCCGATGCCAGTTTTTGACAGATGGCAGAACCGATCCCGCCACCACCGCCGGTGACTAATGCAATTTTTTTTGATGAAGTCATAAGATGCTTTGTAGGGTGTACCCCTTGTGGGTGCCCATTCCGTAAACTTGGGCACCCATAAAGGGTGCGCCCTACAGGTATAGCTACTTGCCGTATCGCTCAACCCGCAAATCAGCCTGAGCCTTATGCGCCGTGAATCCTTCTATCTCGCATAGGCGAGAACAATATTCACCCACCAAGGCACTGGCCTCGTCGGTTACCACCCGTTGATAGGTGCAAGTTTTAATGAACTTGCCCACCCACAAACCGCCGGTGTAGCGGGCCGCTTTTTTAGTTGGCAACGTATGGTTTGTGCCGATGGCTTTGTCGCCAAAGGCGACGTTTGTCCGGTTGCCTAAGAATAAAGCCCCGTAGTTGGTCATGTTATCGAGAAAGTAGTCGGGGTCGGCCGTGTTGATTTGGACATGCTCGCTGGCGATGTCATCGGCCACAGCCAGCATCTCTTCGCGAGTGTCACACACAATCACTTGCCCATAGTCACGCCAAGCGGCGCCTGCAATGTCGGCCGTTGGAATCACTTCAAGCTGACGGCCGATTTCAGCCATTGTCTCTTCTGCCAGCTTTTTGCTGGTTGTAAGCATCACGGCCGGGGAATTAGGACCATGTTCGGCTTGACCTAGCAGGTCGGTTGCAACCATTTCAGCATCGCAAGTTTCATCTGCAATAACCAAAACTTCGGTTGGTCCCGCAAGTAAATCAATCCCTACCCGACCAAATAATTGTCGTTTCGCTTCTGCCACAAAGTGGTTGCCAGGGCCAACGATCATATCGACTGCGGTTATTTCGTGGGTGCCAAAAGCCATCGCCCCCATTGCTTGAATGCCGCCTAGGATATAAATTTCATCTGCGCCGCCAAAGTGCATCGCAGCGACAGTTGCGGCCGGGGGAAGGCCGGTTTTTGGATCGGGGGGTGTACAAGCGATGACTTTCTTCACCCCAGCGACTTTGGCCGTTAAGACGCTCATATGCGCTGAGGCTACCATCGGATACCGGCCGCCAGGCACATAGCACCCTACACTGTTCACGGGTGTGTTTTTATGACCCAAAATCACCCCAGGGATCGTTTCGATTTCGATATCACGCAGGGCTGATTTTTGGATTTGTGCGAAGCGGCGCACCTGAGACTGTGCCCATTTAATATCGTCAATCGTTTGCTGGGACAGACTCCCGATAATTTCTGCAATCTGTTTTTCGTTCAAACGAAACTTTTCAGGGGTCCAATTGTCAAACTTGGCCGAAAGCTCTCGAATGGCGACTTCGCCACGTTCTTCAATGTCGGTCAAAATCCCTTCAACAATCTGGCGAGTTTTGCGTTCGTTTGCTTTGGAGTCTGTTTCAGTTATGCCGTTTTTTAGGTAATTAATGCTCATTGGTTGTCTTTTATGTTTTTAGGTTGTGATTGAGTAACTTCTCAAAAAGAGAGGGAGGTATCGCGTTCGACTGAGCTCACGCCGAAGCCTCAGGATGCGCACCCTGAGCTTGTCGAAGGGTGTCTTGCCCCAGATTATTGAGAAGATACGTGATTGGCTCAAAATAAAAGGGCCAATCAAAAATGGTTTTACCACAATTTGGCCGAGGCTAATGCGGCTCCTTGAGCCAATGCTTCAAGTTTTGCCCAGCAGATGGACGGATGAACCGCTCCAAAACCGGCAAAGGTGCCAAAGCCGCAGTCGGTGCCTGCAATCACTCGATCTCGGCCGACGATGTTTGTGAAGTTTAAAATGCGTTGCGACACCAATTCTGGGTGTTCAACAAAGTTAGTGGTTGTATCGATCACGCCTGGAATTAGCACCTTGTCTTCGGGTATATCGGCCGCCGCCCACACTTCCCATTCATGTGCATGGCGTGGGTTAGATGCTTCGAACTGTAATCCTTGGCAGTTGATTTTGAATACGGTGTCCATAATCTTTTGCAAGGCGATATCGTGGTTGTGTGGCCCTTCATAGTTGCCCCAACACAGGTGCATACGCACATCTTCGGCCGGGATGTTTTGAAGTGCATGATTCAAGGCTTCCACCTGCATTTCAGCATTGCGCACAAACTCATCGTCGCTATCATCGCGGAATTTGATGTGGCGACCCATCGCCAAGTCTGGGCAATCAACTTGCAGGGTTAACCCGGCTGCATGGATCATCTCAAATTCAACCTTCATCACTTCAGCCAGTGCTGCAAGAAAAGATTGATGGCTAGAATAATAGTTGTTGGGTTGAAAGACAGCGATGACACCAGGTGAAGCGGCGTTCATGAACCCTCGATCGGTTCCGGCCGCTTTCATCGCCCCTTTCATGTTGGCGATGTCTTTTTCAAGCGGGGTCATATCCTTGATGGTGATTGGGCTGACGCAGACCGGCCGATGATATTTCGGCGTGCCACCCGCAGCGGCCAAGCTCTGTTTGTATTCAGGATAGTCGTCTAAATCTTTGGGGGTTGCTCGTGGCGGTGGCGTGTCGCTGATTTCAAAGCCGGTGAGCCGGTGACGGATGTAGGTGGCATAACTGATTTTGCTCATTTCCCCATCGCTGGGAATATCAACGCCTGAGTTAACTTGTTTTTGTACGGTGTCAGCCACATTGTGCTGCATGATCGCATCGTACTCTGTTCGCTGTTCGGCCGAAAGTTCGTCACGATCTTCAGCAAACAGCATGTCGACCACTTCTTGTGGCCGGGGCATGGAACCGACGTGTGTCGTTAGAATTTTTTTCATGATAGATATTTAGATACTGGATGATAGATATTAGATGGTCGTGATCAAGCCACTAACCTCTAATATCCAGCTTCCAACATCTCCTTAAGCGTTATACATCTCGTCTAGCAGTTTCTCATTCAATTCATCAAAATTGTCAGGTTTGACCATTTTGCCATCAGCATTCGAACTAAAGCCATATTCAGCCGCTTTGTCGATTACTTTCTGCGACCAGTAAGGGTCCTTCCCTTCAAAAACCGTATGTTTTTCAAGCACCGCAAAACACCATGCCGGTTCCGGTCCGATATTTTCAAAGCCACGCCATAAACCAGGAGGGAACGATATTAAGTCACGGCCGCCCAGCATAATTTCACCATCTGGTTCACCTTCAGGATCATCGCCCCAGTAAAAGCGCCATTCCCCTTCTAGCGGCAAAAAGACTTCAACATAGTCGTGGGTGTGATAGGCAGGTCCGTTGCCTCCTGGCATCGCTTTGAACATGCCAATTTGAAAATCATGCGGCTGTTTCATCATGACTTCATAGTCAGGGTTTTCGGCCGCTGTGTCGCCAACAACCGCATAGTTTAGCCGATGGTGTCCTGGAATCA
>JBLIMP010000006.1:0-42440 GCA_047638855.1 Cellvibrionaceae bacterium
TGCAAGACTTGTTAGGGCAATACAGCCAACTTTCGCCCGAACTTATCATTAAAGCGTTAACCGATGTGGGGGCACCGCTAGACTATCTACATCAAAAAGGGATGATTCACGGCAACGTTAAACCGGCTAATATCCGCATGACCCCGGCCGGAGATGTGCATTTGGTCGATTATGGTTTTACCGGCTTAGATTTGCCTCCGGCCGACAAGCGATTGGCCGCACCGGAAAGACAGCAACACAACGAGTTTGATTTCAAAGTAGACGTTTATAGTTTGGGAGCTACGCTGTTTACCCTTTTGACAGGCGACCGGCCGCCCGACCCGATTAAGCGTGAAGTGGAAATGCGGCCGATGCCCTTGGCCCGTGAGATCAACCCAGACGCACTGCCCCATCTATCATTAATCGCCAGCCGAGCGTTGGCCGCTGACCCTGAAATTCGTTTTGGATCAGTCCAGGCGTTTATCGAGGGTTTACACCGGCCGGAAAGCCGCAGTTTAGAAAACGCTTCGCTCGCTTTTGACCGAGACTCTCCCCCACAGTCCCATCGGATGGGAAGCTTTTCAGACCCGGGATCAAGCGCCAATTTGGGAAGCGGGTCACGCGAAATGTTGCAACTAAAATCCCAGCGGGTTCGACGTGTGATTCAACTGCGGGTTCTCAAAGGGCTGGCTTCTATTTTTCTGATATTTATCGTATCGATTTTAGCCATCGCCTATTTTAATCAGCAAACGCTTGATGGAGGCAGTATTGAATCAGCCACCGCCACAACCCAATCACAGGTGATTGCCGCCTTAACCGCTATCGCCCCAACCATTACACCCACCCCTGATCCTACCTTGGGGCCAACCCCAACCCCGGCCCCGCTGATTAGCCGCAGTGGAATGCGCATGATTTATATGCCAGGCGGGGTTTTTCGCTATGGCAATAATGATGCAGAGCGAGACGAATCTCCTTCGATTTTGATCAATCTTGACCCGTACTATATTGACGAGACTGAGGTAACCAATCAGCAATATCGGCAGTGTGTGGAAGCGGATCGGTGTGAGCCGTTGGGCAACGGCTCTACTTATCATGATGACTATGACTGGCGTTCAACCGCTTGGAACGATTATCCTGCGATTTTTGTAACGTGGGATATGGCCGATAATTTTTGTGATTGGCGCGGCACAAGATTGCCGACAGAGGCGGAGTGGGAACGCGCGGCCGGATATGATCCGTTCCAACTCAAACGCACGCTTTACCCATGGGGAGAGGAGTTTGATGGGGCACGGTTAAACTACTGCGATAGTGGTTGCCCTAAAGCGAATCGGGATTCTGAGTTTAACGACGGGCAGGAAGATACGGCTCCGGTAGCTAGCTATCCAGAAGGTGCGTCTCCCATCGGTACATTTGATATGTTGGGGAATGTAAAAGAGTGGGTTGATGATTGGTACGACCGGGACTATTACTCGCAAGCCCCACCTCAGAACCCGAGAGGACCTGCTACTGGGGATGCGAAGGTAGTACGGGGGGGATCGTGGTTTTCCGGTCCGGACGAGCTGTTGGTGACAACCCGGGACCGCATCGCTCCGAATGTGTCATTGGCGACGGTGGGATTTAGATGTGCCCTGCCTGAAAATTAGCTTTGTTCAAAATATTAACTTTCAGGGATATGATTGAACTAAAAAAACTAATCGAAACAGCATTTAGCCATACGCCCATTCCGACGGCCCCACTTTGTGATACCTATGATGATGAAGGGGTTGGAGACTATTTTGCTGGAAGGCCACGCTATGGGCACACTATTAAAGACCTTAGATACCATTCTGTTGCCATTTCGTTTTTCAAACCAGAAGCCCTAAGATATTACTTGCCTGTTTTTATGTTGGCAGAATTGGACGACCCTGAGGAAGCGGACATTATTGCAGATTCGATCATAAGTATTTTTTACTCATATGGTGATTTGTCTCAATCATATGTAGACTATTTTGAAGGTCGTACAATAATATTTTCGGGAGCTGAGCGAAAAGCGATTATCGCCTTTTTTAACTATTTTATAGATAGGTACGGGGCTGATGAACAAAACACAGCAGCTTTGGCATATTTGTTAAAACTGGACAGTGAATTGGATTTGCTAGGGAAATAGTGGCAAACGGCCGTGCTATTGTCGCAATACGGAAGCCTGACACGATTTTAGTGTGCTGGGGAACTATACCCAGCACACTTTCTACAAATTGTTAGAGGAAATCGAAATGAAAAGAATATACACCATTTAACCCTACTACCTCCCCATCCAGCCACCATCAACCACAAGAATTTCCCCATTCACATAGTCTGAAGCGGCCGAAGCCAAGAAAACAATCGGCCCCTTAAAATCATCCGGCCGTCCCCAACGCCCGGTTGGAATACGAGCCAAAATCGCATCATTGCGCTCAGGATTATCTTGCAAGGCTTGCGTGTTATCTGTGCGAATATAGCCAGGCGCAATTGCGTTCACCTGCACCCCTCGCCCGCCAAATTCGTTTGCAAGTGCTTTGGTCAATCCTGCAATCCCATGTTTTGAAGCGGTATAGCCGGGCACGGTAATCCCACCTTGAAAGGAAAGCAACGACGCGGTGAAGATGATTTTTCCACGGCCGTGTTCAAGCATATCGCCCCCTAATTCACGGCTGAGTATGAACTGCGCACTCAAATTAACTTCAAGCACGGTGTCCCAATAGTCATCAGGATGGGTTGCGGCCGGTTCACGCATAATCGTGCCTGCATTGTTGACCAAAATATCAACGCGGCCGACATCCCGCCTAACCTGATCGATGAAAGCCCTTAATGCTTGCCGGTTACTAAAATCGCACTGGTAACTACGAAACGAACGCCCTAACGCCGTAACCGCTTTTTCTACCTGGCTACCTGTTGGTTCCAACGTTGCACTGACACCGATAATATCAGCCCCAGCTTCGGCCAGGGCCGTTGCCATCGCCAAGCCGATCCCTCGTTTACAGCCGGTAACAAGTGCGGTTTTTCCTTTTAATTGGAACATATCCAACGTGTTGATACTCATTTAAGTTTCCCTTTTTGTAAAGACGCCCCAGTTAAAGAGGCACCTTTACAAACGATGATTTATGTCTGATATTTTGCCTACCGAAGGAGATCCATGTCAACGACATCCATATCGGCAAAAGATTGATTTTCACCCGCCATCGCCCAAATGAAGGTATAGCTGCCTGTCCCCATGCCAGAATGGATCGACCAACTGGGCGAAATCACCGCATCCCGGTCACGCATGACCAAATGGCGGGTTTCACCCGGCTCTCCCATTAGATGGAAGACAACATTGCTGTCATCGATATCAAAATACAAATAGACTTCCATCCGGCGGGCGTGTAAATGGGCGGGCATTGTGTTCCACATACTTCCAGGCTCTAGCAACGTCATCCCCATCACAATTTGACAGCTTTGTGCCCCATCAGGGTGAATATATTTGTAAATGGTGCGCTTGTTACTGTTAAGCGGATCGCCCAAATGTAACGGCTCCGCATCTTCGATTTTTAGATGGGCGGTTGGATGTGTGACGTGAGCCGGGGTGCTGAAAAGGTAAAACTGGGCCGGATTTGTCCCATCGTTACTGGCAAATATCACGTCTAACGCCCCTTTGCCCACATACAAACCATCTCGCTTGGCAAGCGTATAAACCTCACCGTCAACGGTAATCGAGCCTGTGCCACCGATGTTGATGATGCCGATTTCACGTCGTTCTAGAAAGGTGTCGGCCGCCAACTCCTTTTTGTCTGCCTCAAGCGCAATCGTCGTTTTTACCGGCACAGCTCCGCCAACAATGACCCGATCAATGTGTGAATAGACCAAGGTCAGCTTGTCTGCCTGAAAAAGTTCGCGAATTAGAAAATTATCGCGAATCTCATCCGTTGTCATCCGTTCAACCTGCTTTTGATGGACAGGGTATCTCATTTCCATAGTTGTTTCTCCAATAAATAAACCGGGTTGTTTAATACAAAATAGTGTGGTCCGCAGACCGGTTACAGATTAAGTTTCTGAAGTCTGCGAACCCTGCATATAAAGTTTGATCTGAATGGCTTGCCTAGCGAGCGGGTCCCCAGAAATCGGGATTTTTGTTTTCTAAAGTGAATAATGCTTCTAAAAAGAAATAGTCACCAAAAATTTGGTAATCATCTGGTGCCCACCCTTTTGGAATATGCAGTGCGCCATGTTTGAGCAGCCCCTGAGCACCGGGTGATGTTTCTAAACAGGTATCGATGAGTGCTTGTATCAGCGTTTTTGCTTGTTCTTTTGCCTGCTTCTTATAGGTCGCATCGCCGCTCAGCTCAGCGATACGCAACAGACCACAGGCGGCAATAGAACTGGCGGAGCTGTCGCGAAGGGGTTCATGTCCGGCCGGTAAGCGCAAATCCCACACGGGAACAAGGTCGGCCCCTAATTCGGCCATGAAACGGCCGGCTGCCTGTTTCGCCGTCTCCAAAAAGGAATCATCATTGCACCATTCGGCCGCTAGCGCAAAGCCATAAATCGCCCACGCTTGGCCCCGCGCCCATAACGAATTATCTCCATATCCTTGATGGGTTTCTGCCCGATCCGGCTCACCCGTATGTTGGTTAAAAAAGAAGGTATGGTATGAACTGCCGTCAGGGCGCATGAGATGGGTTTGGCAGTTTTTCGCATGTTCGTAAGCGGCCGTTTTAAAGCGGTCGTCTCCCGTCTGTTCGCTGGCCCAAAAGAGCAAAGGCAAATTCATCATGGAGTCTGCAATAATTCGGCCGCCCTCTTCTTCAGAGCCAACCGGCCCCCATGCTTGAATATATTTTCCTGGTAGCCGATAGCGGCCCAAAAGCTCTTCGGCCGCACGGACGGCCGCTTGTTTCGCCGCATCGTCGCCTGTTACTTGCCATTGAGCACGTGGGCCTAAGCAGTAAAGAAAGCCTAAATCATGGTCAAACATGATTTCGTTTTGTGGGTCGAGTAAGGCTTGGAACTTAGGCAGCAGCGATTCGGCCGTTTGCAGGTGGATCGAGCTTTGGTCTTTGTTTTCATCGTTTGCAGCGCACAGCCACAGCATACCAAGCCAAAAGGCCGATAGCCAAGTGATGTCTTCTTTTAGAACATACTGTTGTCCAGAGCCGTAGTTTGGGAAATGGGTGCCAAATGCGGAACAATTATTGGCAATGCGGTCTTGCAATTGCGTGATTAGAGTCGTCATTTTAGTCTTTGGGATATACCTTTGCGAAGCATCTTAAGCGGTAAAGAAGGGGGTTTTACGCCAAGGTTTATTTTTGTGCCAAAATCTATTAAGACTTATATTGTAATCATTCAGTAGGACGATTAATTAACCATTTAACCATTCAACCATTCACAAATTCAACAGTTCGCCAATTAGAAAGGGTTTCTCTAATTGGCGATTTGTTAAACTACCGTAGCGCATGGTTGTGCTTCACAAGCAATAATGCTCCGCTCCAGAGCCTGCTCAACATCCCGCACAATATCATCTGAGTGTTCAAGCCCTACTGAAATACGAACCATTCCATTTGTGATACCCACGGCCAAACGCCCTTCTTCTCCAACAGACGCATGGGTCGTACTAGCTGGATGAGTTGCGATGGTGCGGGTGTCTCCTAAATTGGCTGACAGCGACAACATCTCTAACGAGTCAAGAAATGCTCTCCCCTGTTCTAGACCCCCAGCCAATTCAAATGTCACAATGCCGCCGCCGCGTACCATCTGCTTTTTCGCCAATTCATATTGGGGATGGGATGGATGGTGTGGGTACTTAACAAAATTAACCGAATCGTGATCAGCCAGATATTGAGCCAGCTTTTCAGCGTTATCGCAGTGGCGCTCAAGTCGTACGGCAAGCGTTTCAAGGCTTTTGCTAAACATCCAAGCATTAAACGGTGACATGGCCGGACCTGAATGGCGGGCGAAAAAGCGAATATCGTTAATATATTTTTGATCGCCGACTAAAACGCCACCGATTCCTCTGCCTTGGCCGTCGATAAATTTGGTGGTTGAGTGCATGACTAGGTGTGCGCCATATGAGAGGGGGTTTTGCAAAAGAGGGGTTGCAAAAACATTGTCTACTAGTAGAACAATGCCTCGTTCATTGCAAAAGTTACAGAGCCATTCCAGATCAATCAAATCAAGAGCGGGGTTAGAGGGGGTTTCAACGACGCACATTTTGGTGTTGGGCTGTACCAGTTTGGCCCATTCTTCCGGCCGATCAATATCAGCATAGGTGTGGCTAATACCCCACTTTGGCAATATTTGGGTCAATATCTGATGGGTAGAGCCAAACAGCGAGCGGCAAGCCAGAACATGGTCCCCTTGGTTCAGAAGTCCGGCAAGGGCTGTAAACACGGCCGACATACCAGAAGCAACCGGCACCCCATCTTCTGCCCCTTCAAGATGGCACATTTTTTGTACAAACTCATCCACACTAGGATTGTCATAACGGGTATAGATATATCCACTTTCTTCTTTGGCAAACATAGCTCGGGCTTGCTCAGCGTTTTCAAAGCTAAAGCTTGAGGTCATGTAAATTGAGGATGAGTGTTCCCGATGAGTCGAAGTAGGGGTTTGGGTACGAATGAGTTTTGTTTCAATGTGATGTGACATATTTTGAAGCTTGAATTGATCGATCAAATGTCAGCCAGAACGGAACGTCTGATTTTTGACCTTTGATTTTTAATATCATTCAGATTTTAGCGGTTCTGACTCAGAACCTACAGAATGTTTGTTTGAAAATAAACCCTCTTCACCTTTGATTGTTCGTCGTTTTTAAAGATCGGCCGAATGTCAGTTGACGATTTGTGGAAACGGGGCAAAATATGCGCATGGATTATGATGAAATCGATCTCAAAATATTGGCAGAAATTCAACAAGATAGTCGCCTGAGCAACGCAGAGTTGGCTCGCCGACTTAACCTTTCTCCTCCTGCAACCCATGCTCGCATGCGCAAGCTTGAAGATGCTGGCGTCATTAAACAATATGTGACCTTGCTCGACCGGGATTTGCTCGGGTTTGACCTGTTGTGTTTTATCCACATTCGAATGCACGTCCACGAATTAAACTCACTTGAGTCGTTTCAAAGACACGTTCTTTCTCTTGAACAAGTTCTTGAGTGTCATCATTTAACGGGTCAATATGACTATGTTTTAAAAGTCGCATTGCGTAATCGACAAGATTTACAAGATTTTGTGCGTACAAGCCTGGTGCCCTTGCGCGGTGTGGCTCAGATCACGACGAGTGTTTTGCTTGAAGAAGTTAAATCGACTCCGATACTGCCGCTTAGCTATGTGAAGCTAAACAATTAGAGTGACGTAACCCCTCCCATATTTCAATCATTTTGAGTTATTAAACGGTACAACCTTCCGGAGGTTTATTTCACCATGCATATTTCTATTGAACTTGTGCCCCGCAGTAAAGAATATTTAATAAGCCAGCTTCAGTCGATCCAAAAGACGCTTCCGGGTGTCAATGCGATCAACATCCCAGATTTAACCCGTATCGATTTACGCAGTTGGGAGGGGTGTGGTATCGCCAAGCCTTGGTTTGATTTACGGATTCCGCATATTCGTGCGGCCGATATTTACAAAGACCGGCCGTTGCCAATGCTGCCCTATTTGGTTGAAAACGGGATAGATGAAATCCTGGTTGTGACGGGCGATATTCCTGAAAGCGGTCCCCTGGAGGGATGCTACACAAGTAGTCTGCCGCTGATTTCACGGATTAAAAAAGAGTATCCGCACATGAAAGTGTATAGCGCACTCGACCCCTACCGGCAAAATTTTATCGACGAAATCGCCTACGCACGGACTAAGATCGATTGTGGTGCAGATGGTTTTTTTACGCAGCCATTTTTTGATCTGCGCTTAATGGAGATTTACGGAGAGCTATTGGGAGATGTGACTGTGTTTTGGGGGGTGTCGCCGGTGTTAACAAAGCGATCTCACCAATATTGGATTAGTCGCAATCAGGCGATTTTCCCCAATCATTTTGATTGTTCTATGGCTTGGAACCGGGAGTTCGCTCGGCATGCGCTCGACTTTGCCAAACAGCGAGGCGATCATATTTACTTTATGCCGATTAAAGTGGACGCGGCCGAATATTTGATGGGGATTGTTTAGCGAGAGGCATGGAGCGGGGGGCGACACCATTCCAAAATAGCTACAAAAAAACTATGTCTGCCAAAAGCTAATTAGGAGAGCATCAAAACCGGAGGCTACATAATTTTTAGCGTTGTGCGACCAATAAATTTCAGGCAAAAACTCCTCGATTAAGGTGCAGAAGTGGGACGGCAGTTTAGACTAACTGCCGTCCGGCTCAAAAGTTACCCCCGGTTTTTAATGCTCTCGGTGCCATCGCTTCGAGGTCGGCCGTTTCACAGGCGGCGACGACAGTATCTCGTATTTGATTGTGCAAATTCAGGATCGATTTTAGAAGTTGGTGCAGGTTGTGGATCAACCTTTATCTAGTTTTGAGAGTGTGGCGCATTTTTTCTGGTACAAATCGAGCCATGTCATCAAAGACAACAAGCACCGTCATATGAAAACTGCTAGGAGGCAAGTAAGTGAATTTGTGTTGATAGGATTGCTTGCGTATCTCATCTTGAACTCATAAGGCTGTTTCAAAAATACTGGCATGTTGCTGAGGATTTGCAAAACAAATAATAGAGTTTCCTGGATAAGCACGTGGATGGCCCTGGAAAATGATTGCTTTTGACAATAGATTCTGGCCCATCCACGTTTGATCGAAGGAAATGCCCACAGCCTACCGTTACGGCTTGCTGGACATAAAGCTTAAGTTGATACCAATGGGTGTCGCCACTGGCTTCTCTTAAATCAACGCCTGTGCGATATCCTCAATCAAATCATCAATATGCTCAAGCCCTACAGAAACTCTAAGTAGATCCATCGGAGTTTTGCTCCCTTCACCTTCAACTGGAGCACGATGTTCGATCAGACTTTCTACGCCGCCTAAACTTGTAGCACGGGCAAACAACTTTGTAGCTCCTGCCACCTTGTCAGCCTTCTCACCGCCCCCTTTTACCTGTACAGACAACATGCCGCCAAAATCTGACATCTGTTTTTTAGCAATATCATGGCCAGGATGACTTTCTAACCCTGGATAATGGACCGTATGGACATTGGGATGATCTTCTAAGAATTGGGCCAATTTCAGCCCGTTTGCACAATGGGCGCGCATTCGATAAGGCAATGTGCGAATACCACGTAGCAATAGCCAGCAGTCAAACCCGCTGGGGACTCCTCCACCGATTCCTTGGTTAAAGCGCATTAAATCAAAGAAGTCGTTTTTTTCTTTGGCAATAATCACTCCGCCAGTGAGGTCGCTATGGCCGCCAAGATATTTGGTTGTGGAATGTACGACGATGTCAGCCCCATATTGCAAAGCTGGCTGAAGCAGAGGGGTTGCCCAAGTGCCATCAACGCCCAAAATCGCCCCAGATTCATGTGCGATGTCGGCCACGGCCGCAATGTCGGTAATTTTTAACATCGGGTTCGATGGGGTTTCAGCCCAAATGATTTTTGTGTTCGGCCGGATAGCTGCTTTAATGGCCACTAAATTGGTCAAATCAACCATTGAGTATTCCAACCCCCAACGGGAAAGCTGTACAGTAACCAGTTCACGAACCCCAAAATAGGTATCGTCGGCCAAAATGACATGATCCCCTTTTGAAAGTGCTTGAAAAACCCCAGCAACGGCCGCCATGCCCGACGCAAAGGTAATTGCCCCTGCACCCCCTTCAAGCTGTGTTAGACAGTTTTCTAATGCTCGGCGATTGGGGTTGTCGCTGCGTGAATATACAAAATCCCCATCATTGCCACGAATATATGTGGAAGATAGATGGATGGGGGGCATGACTGCCCCTGTTCTCTGGTCAAGATCACGACCTGCTTGAATGGCGATTGTCTCAATTTTCATAAATTTCTCCTAAACTATAAATGGGTTTGATTAGTAGACTCTATATCAATTTTAGACGAAGTTTGTTGTTTACACAGTACAAAAACCGGATTCAAATTTGGTTTGTTTTGTGTGGTTCAAATTGTTTGTCTCTAGTACTATAAGCGAAGTATATTATCGAAAAATAATAAGTCTTGGGGAACACGTATGAGCAGTAAAACGATAGATGATGTCATTAATGGGCTGGCGGAAATTATTGCGGAGAGTGAAAAGTCTGGGAGCCGCTTGGGCTATTTTCCCGCTTTATACCGAATGGTGACGATACGGGTTAAAGAAGGGATTGTGAATGGGGAGTTTGAAAATGGAGCACGAATGGAGGAGCTTGATGTTATTTTTGCGACTCGCTATCTCGACGCTTATCAAGCTTGGTCTGAAGGTCGGCCGTGTTCTAAATCTTGGCAGATCGCATTTGAGGCGGTTGGAAGTTGGCGCTATATCGTGTTACAGCATTTGTTTGTTGGTATGAACGCCCATATTAATCTTGATTTAGCAATAGCTGCGGCCGAAGTTGCGCCGGGTGAATCTATTCATGAGCTTAAAAACGATTTTCAAAATATAACCAATATCCTGAACGATTTAACGACCAGGGTGCAAAAAGACATTGCTGACGTTTGGCCGCTTCTTAGATTACTAAGTAAGTGGAAGCGGTTCGGAGATTGGGTATCGGCATTAGGCATGAAAGTTTCGCGTAATATAGCGTGGGGAAATGCTGTCGAACTTGCTCTTGCTGATAAAGACTCGAAACGAGATAAAATACAGCAGTTCGATCATCAGGTAGCTGATTTAGGAAAACTGATTCTTTCTCCTCCTGGCCCAATAAAATCGGCATTACTTTTGATCCGGTTTGGCGAATGGAAATCTGTTTCAGAAATTATCAAGATTCTTTCAGTCTAGATATTGATGTTTGGGGTTGGCTGTGAGGCGATTTTGTTGATGCAATTGCATGTTTTATTCTCGGAAATCGCCTTAAAGAACCTTTGCAATCGGAAAAACAATGGCCGCTGACTTATGTTGACGGTTTTAATGTTTTACCTCTTCGTCGTTAAAACGTGTATTTTGGAAAGCAATTAAGCATTTTTTTAAGGCACATAAATTTTAAGCACCACAGTAGGTGTGAAGAAACGACAGCTATTTAATTTCCATTCTGTAATGGGTCACTTCTGCAAACAGAATTTCCCTAGGACTTTGGTTTTATTTGCCCCTTTAGAAAGTCGCAATTTAAGAATACTCGCCTATACCTATTCAAGCAGAATACAAATACAGGTTAGTATTATGAACCCACCCACATATTTTATTCATATTTCAGACACACATATTGGGCCTACACAAGATTTCCAACGACATGGTTTTACATCATATTTGTGTGCCGAGAAGATGGTTGAAATTATTAATTCTTTTCCCCAACGGCCGGACTTTGTAATCCATACTGGCGACATTGTGACACACCCAGATGATGCATCATATAAACTTGCGGCCGAGTTGTTCGAGCGTTTGGACGTTCCTATTTATTATGCAAACGGGAACCATGATACGGCCCATGATATTCGAAAATTTATGCAAATGGGGCCAAAAACCGATTTGCTGGATGATGAACTAGTTTATCGATTTGATGTAAATGGGAATCGCTTTCTGGTTATCGACGGCCGGGCCGAAGACGAACTTGACCCTCATGGGATGATTTCACCACAGCAATTAGAAGTGTTGAGAGATGAATGTACGGCCGAAGGACCCCCATTAACTGTCTTTCTACATTATCCCCTTTGGCCCATTAACTCTACATGGTTTGACGCGCATATGATGGTGATTAATGCGGCCGAACTTCACGGTATCTTTTTAACCGCCAAGGATCGCTTGAGAGGTGTTTTTCACGGACATATTCACCAACCGATGCAGATGGTTAAAGATGGAATCATGTACACATGCGCCCCGAGCACATTTGCACAGTTTGCTGCTTGGCCAGGTGCAAAGCGTCCCGGGTTTGTTGCGGACCCCCCTGGGTATGCGTTTATCCATCTTCTTGATGGGCAGACTATTGTGCATCAACACACGTTCGAACGATGCTAGTAAGTGCACCCCAATTAGCCAATATGACTGTATTAAGCAAACCAGGTTGCCACTCAATTCTGTCGCCTTACTGAAAGATCGAAACGATGTAGCTGTAAGCAACCGATTCATCCAGAACAAAAAGATTTCCATCTAGAGTTTCTATTTTTTCGATGTTGTAGAACACTCCGGACGGGTATGCGGTCCCAGATTCTTTTGATCGGTTGCCAAACCGTTTGATAATATTACTTTCTTCGTCAAAATGTATGAACACCTGATCTTGTGAAACCCCAGCGTAAAAGGTTCCATCGGCCGCAACCCCCAATGAGTCAACAAAACTAGCTTCTGGAACAGCGATTTCGCGTACCGTCTCAAATTGATCGTCGATTTCAAAAACAACAGCATCACGGCCGATGAGTACATACAATTTTCCATCTTCGCCTGCCACCAGTTGATCTGAACTAGAAAAATCTTTATCAAGTTGTAGAAAATCAGCAATCTCTCCAGATTCTGGATCGATTTTGACAATTCTGTCATGCCCGACACTTTCGCTACGGCGATAGTCAAGCATCCATAAAAACCCGTCTGCACCAAAAACCAGATGCGTGGGAGGGGCAGAAATCTCTCCATCTCCATCACCCCGAACCCCGAACTCACGTAGAAATTCCAAGCTTGGATTGAAAACACGCACAAAATTTTCAGTTGCTATTTTGTCAAGTACATACAAGTTGCCATCATCTCCAATCACCATGTCTTGCGCCGAGAACCCGGCCGAGTAAACCGCTTGGTCAATTTGATTACCGAACCTATCAAACACAATGAGCTGACTTGTCGTCATTCCATATGTGTTTCCGCTTTGCCGATCCAACGCAAAATTCGAAATTCTAAGATTGCCTGTATCCGCTCCGTCTTGTCCAAATGAATTTCCCCCGACACGCCAATTAATAACAATGCCATCAACCTCAACCGGTTGGTCAGGGTTAAGAGGTGCAGAGTCATTATTGTTGACCGGAGAAAGTGCTGGAACTGTTGTGATGGTGCTGCTGCTTGGGAAATAGACACCAATGATGAAAAAAGTAGCGACACAGACGATGAGCAGTGCGCCAACAGCGATGATGGCCCATGCCCAAACGGGTAAGCTGTTTTTCGGGATTGATCTTTTCGATTGAATCGCTTTTGAAGCAGAAGGAGGGTCTGAAGTCAGATTTAAGTTTAAATCTGAGGGTTGGTTAATTGTGGCTTGTTCAACCGTTACAGCCAAAGCACTATCTTCAGGTGGGTCAACGATTGTTTTTAGAAAATCGTCACTACCGATTTTAGTAAACCCAGATGGCAATCGTTCTGTTCTTGCTTGTTTAAGCGCCCCTTCCATTTCGACCGCTGTCTGGTATCGACTTCCCATAGTCAAGATCATCGAGTGGCGAATCACATCACCCAGTGGCCGGGAAATTGTTCCGTTGATCGATTCAGGTTCAGGCAATGTCGCCTGTCCCATCATGATTTGAATACTTTCAGGTGGATTTTTTCCCGTCACACATGCAAATAACGTCGCTCCCAAAGAATAGAGGTCTGATCGATTATCTGTTGAACTGACCCCATACTGTTCCGGCGGACTAAACCCCGGAGTAATGGCTCGCGCCCCCATTGTCGTTTGCCCGCCTCCATCAGCCACTTTTGAAATTCCAAAATCTACTAAAACGGCGACCCCATTTTGATTAATGATTATGTTTGCCGGTTTAATATCTCGATGAATGATTGGGGGCTGACGATTGTGCAGATAGTGGAGCGCTTGAGTGACTTGAATGATCCATGTGCCCATGCTCTCTTCATCAAGCGGCCCCATTTTTGCAGCCAGAAGCTGTTGCAGGCTTTTTCCCTTAATAAAATCCATCACAAGGTATTGCCCTTGGCCATCGATTCGGAAATGGTCGGTTACCCGTGGCAAGCTACGGTGATTAAGCCCAGCAAGTAGTGAGGCTTCTCGATGAAACTGTCGGCTTGATTCGTCAGAATCGTTTAGGTTTTCTTTCACAGCACAAATACGGCTAAGAGACAGGTCAGTAGCACGATAAACGGCTCCAAAGCCTCCCCGGCCGATCTGCTCCAGAATCTTATATCGCTCATGCAGAATGATTCCATTTTCGAGTGATGCCATTGACGATTTTCCCATCTATAGTTGCTGTGTTATTTTATTTTTTATTATAGTAACTGCAATACTAGTGATGGACAATTGCCAGAATCCGGCCTGTTGTGTGTGTCGGGTGAACTATCGGGTGAACTAAAGGAATAGCTTCGCCAAAGAACCTCTCTAGATCGCCTCATATCGTACCTTTTGCGTGATTGAGTCATTGCTGATTCGTTGTTGCCTCGTCTAACGCCTACCAGCTAGAATTCTGTGACATGACAAATGATAAAGATAGCGATGACCATTCGGAGATACCTGAATCAAGTATAGAGCCTCATTTTGAACCAACTCCTTTAAGTCAGAATCGAAAACTACTCAGTGCTGTATCGATGTTAGCGGTGGCTAATGTGATTCAAAGGTTGCTTGGATTGGGGCGTGAAGCGGTAAAAGTTGCTTTTTTTGGTGCTACCGGCACGCTTGATGCATTTAATCTGGCGGCTGAAATGCCACAAACTTTTTACCAGCTTATTGCTGGCGGAGAGATGATCAACTCTTCGCTTGTCCCTATCTTTAGCGAATATGCGGCTAAAAAACAGCGGGATGAGTTGTGGTCGGCCGTGAGTATTTGCTTAAGCCTTGTCACCGTGATCATGGTGGTTTTTGTTATCGTGGTTGAGACATTTACCCCAGTTGTGGCTCAACTTATCGGTGCGGGGGAGCTAACGGACCCTTCACTGTTTCAGCTTACTGTTGATTTGATGCGGATGACCGCTCCCGTCATGCTCTTTTTAAGTGTGTCTAGCATTATTACAGCCGCGCTAAACTCGCTTGAGCGTTTCACACTTCCCGCATTTACTATTTCCCTCTACAACGGCTCGATTATTCTTTCGGCCGTTTTATTTCCGAATGCGGTCGGTGCACTCGCATGGGGAATGCTCATCGGGTCGATTTTAATGATTGCGTTGCAAGTGCCCGGCTTGCACGATGCCAAATTGCGGTTTCATTTGGAATGGCGGCACCCGATTGTCCGGCGCATCATGCGCCTATACGCTCCCATCTTGCTAGGTTTGTTTGTCAATCAATTTAGCCTATTATTCGGTTATCGTCTGGCGGCCGGAACTGGAAACGGTTCAGTGACTTTGATGCGAACCTCAACCACACTGTATCAATTGCCCATCGGTTTAGTCGTCGTTGCTTTGTCTACCGCCATTTTGCCAACCCTGTCTCAGCAAGCGAATCGCCCATTGGCAGAGTTTAAGCGGACATTGGCTGAAGGATTACGGCTAGTTATTGCGTTGGTGTTTCCAGCTGCGGCCGGATTATTTGTTTTGGCTCCCGCCATTATCACTCTTTTATTTCAGCGTGGAGAATTCTTGGCCGCCGATACCGCTTTAGCTGCCCAAATATTGCGTATCGACTTATTCGGCCTCCCCTTTGCCGGAATCGATCTAATGCTTATCTATGCTTCATATGCTCGGAAAGATACGCTGCGTCCGGCCCTTGTGGGTGTCGCAAGCGTTATTTTTTACGTCATCGCCGCATCGATTTTAACAGAGCGATTGGGGTTGCCTGGATTGATGGCCGCTAACGCCGGAAAAATCATTGTACATACCATCCTTATGTTTATTTTGTTGCAACGTAATTTAGATGGCTTGCGCGGGTTTGGGATCAGTGGTGTTTTTGTACGATCTTTATTTGCCGCTTTAATCATGGGGCTGATTTCTTGGGTTCTTTGGTTTTATCTCGATAGCTGGCTTCAACAAGGTAATTTTATAGCTAGACTTGTTCCTGTGTTGATTCCTGGTGGAGCAGGTTTGTTCATATATCTTTTGATGGCAAATTTGCTGGGGATTGAAGAAGCACAACATTTAACTCGGTTATTACCATTTATGTCTAAATCAAATTAAGATGGGAAGAAACGGCAAGATAGCATTATGAGTGAGCGAGTAAAAAGGAAAAAGAATTGAGACTATAAGTTTTTTTTAGTATCATTTCTTTGCAGACGATTCAAATCTGCTAAATTAGATAGATTGACTTATACTTTGCTTTGTCTAAAGAAGGTAGAATGGCTGTCAATAGGCGTTTTTGAATTATATACATCGTAGGTTCAATGCCTCTTGAGTCGCTAATAGTTAAATCAAATTTTCAAAGTTACTTCTGAATTTTCTTTGCAGTACCACAAAAGAAAATGCTAAGTAGCTGTTCCAATAGCTAAGGAGTTGAGTACGGAATGCCTCAATATCAACTGGTTGTGCGTCGCGGTCCACGGGCTGGCGAAACCCTTGAACTCAAGTCGCAAACTGTCATCGTCGGCCGTGATTCAACCGCCGACATCATTATTAATGACCCAGAGGTTTCCCGGGACCATTGCCGACTCATTTTAGACCGATCTTACTATTTGCAAGATTTAGGGAGCACAAATGGAACCTTTATCGATGGTCAACGTTTAGGCGGTGAACCAGCTCAGTTGGCAAATGGACAAGTTCTTCAGTTGGGGAGCAACGTCACTTTGCTTTACCAAATCATTGAGACGGTTGATGTAATTGAATCAACCCCCGAAGAGAACGACGTTAACGAAGTTGATGCATCTTCCTCCTCTCCCGAAGCTCCTGTTGTTGCGTCCACCGCCTACGGTGCAAAAGAGCGGCCGTCCGCTGTTAGGGAAATAAAAACCTCAGCAAGATCAATAGGTGAATCTCAACCTTTATCTGGTGAACGAAGCTCTTTTAATTACAGCGATCCTAAGCCCTCAAAAGAGACCCTTTTTGATGGCAGCAATAGCCCTGATTTAAACAATGGCATGCCTTGGGAAAATTGGACTCAAAGACAATGGTTAATCGCACTGAGTGTGTTAGTGCTTCTACTGTTATGTGTTTGCTGCCTGTTCCTGACAATGGTTGTCATTTTGGTCAGGCCCGAATTACTTAGTAGCACAACGGCCGCCATGATTTTGTTGAGGTAAGTAGGTTCTGTTACCACGATGTTCGTCAGATTTAAAGGGGGCAAACTGAAGAAGAACATTTTGCTGGTAACCGTTCAGTCCCCCTGTCATTGATACGCATAACTTCGTAGGGGTGAAAGGGGCGGGGCGGTTTTAAGCCCCGAAGAAGAGATTTTCTTCCCGTCCCGACCGAAGGGAATGCCTACGGCCTTACACCCCTCTGAACGGTTACTTTTGCTGAATGGTGCACCGTTTGAATGGGCGAAAAGGTCGGCCGACATTGATCTATTTATGATGGTTAGCAACATGGAGCAGACAACAAACTTTGCCAGCTTTTGTAAATCCCTGATTGAAATACCCGCCGGAGATTCACTTTTCACAAGTCGTCTTGTCCTCATAATGTTTTTTGTATGACCGATGAGCTGGGCACAGAAGCATTTAAATTTTCGGCCGATAGCTGTGCCAAATCTAAATAGCTAAAACTTGAAAAACTGCTTTAATTGAGAGATTGGCTCACCTCACATCAAAAAAGGAGATTTCTTATGGGTATTTCATCTAAGGGGACAGTTCACCGGTCAACCGCAACCGGTACGCGCGGGATGGTTTCATCAGCGCATCCATTGGCATCACTGGCAGGGATTCAGATCATTATGAAAGGGGGGAACGCTATCGATGCGATTGTCGCCACGGCCGCCGCTTTAAACGTTGTCGAGCCGTACATGTCAGGACTTGCAGGGAACGGCTACATGCACCTCTACAGCGCGCAGAAGCATGAACACAAAGTCATTGATTACATGGGAACTGCACCAGAAAATGCAACGATCGATTTGTTTGAAGGGGACGAAATGCCGATGAAGGGGTCTAATATGGCCATTGTCCCTGGGGCCTGTGCCGGTTGGTTGGCCGCCCTTGAGAAATATGGCACGATGGACCCTGCAACTGTGTTTGCGCCAGCCATCGACTATGCTGAGAACGGTGTAGCATTAACCGTTAAAAACGCCTTTTTCTATAATTGGGATCAAGCGGACATCCTCAAATATTCGGCCGGGAACCAATCCTATTTCAATGGCAACACGCCCCGCAATGCTGGAGACATTGTTCAGCAAAAAGAGCTGGCTGAAACCTTCCGCAAAATCGCCAAAGGTGGGGCAGATGTCTTTTATAAAGGTGAAATCGCTGACCGCATTGTCAGCCATATGCAAAATACAGGCGGGCTTATTAATCACAATGATCTGGCCAACTTACAAGTTTTGCACCAAGACCCGATCCATATCGACTATCGTGGCCACAGAATCTACGTTCCTGACGCGCCGTGTCAGGCGATCCAATATTTAGAGCAGTTGAACATGCTCGAAAATTTTGATTTAGCCAAGATGGGGCACAACAGTGCTGAGTTTTTGCATTTATTTATCGAGTCGGCCAAGCTGGCAACGGCCGATCGCATCGCTTTCACTTTGGGTCGAAACGGCGAAGCAGCCCCGACGAGCGGCATCATTTCAAAAGAATACGCGGCCGAACGTTTAAAAGAGATCGGGAATCGTGCGCGGCCGTCAGTGGGTGAACGCTATCAAAACAGCAAACTCGACGGCGAAGTGGAAGCAGGTGATCCATTTAAATGGGTGCAAAAAGAAAATACAACCCATTTTGACGCGATTGATGCGGATGGGAACGCTGTGTGTGTGACCCAAAGTTTGGGCGCATTATTTGGGTCTAGCGTCGTTATTCCTGGCACAGGGCTGGCCCTGAACGACTTTTTGCATTGGATGGACCCTCAGCCAAACAGTCCAAACGCCGTTGGCCCAAATAAACGTATGGAGATGTGTATGTCACCGGTCCAAGTATGGCAAGGTGATAAACTACGATTTATGGTAGGGACCCCCGGCAGTTATGGCATTTTGCAAACAACGCCTCAAATGATTATGAACGTCATCGATCATGATATGAATATTCAAGCAGCCATTGAAGCACCCCGGGTACGCTTAAGTGAGCAAGGGGTAATCGTTTCGGCCGAGGACCGCATCCCGTCTGAAGTGCTCGATACGCTTCGGAAAAAAGGACATGAGTTCAATATGATTGAAAGTTTCTCGATGGAAGTGGGCGGCGGGCAAGGGGTTCAAGTTGATTTGGAGTCAGGCTCGTTTATGGGTGGGGCTGATCCACGGCGTGATGGGTATTCTATTGGTTATTAATGGGTAGTAGCCAGTCGCCTCCGGCGCAGTGATCAGTAGGGTTGTTCTTTACTGATCACTGGTGCGAAGCACACTGGTCACTGGCTATTTGAAAATATGAGCTATTTCACAATCGGGATTTACCGAGGCAAGACGGCCGAAAATTTGGGGACACTGTGGCGCTCGGCCTATCAACTAGGAGCGGCCGGGGTATTTACGATTAACCATAAATACAAAAAACAATCTAGCGATTCATTTCATACAATGGGTAAGATACCCTTTTGGGATTATGAAGACTGGGATGCTTTTCTCGCTAATCGGCCGCGTGGTGCCCAAATTGTAGCCGTTGAGATGGGCGGTACTCCACTGAGTGAGTTTAAGCATCCCAAACAAGCCATCTATTTGCTAGGATCAGAAGATCACGGGCTGCCGCCAAAAATATTGGAGCAATGTCAGCATGTGGTGAGTCTAGAAGCTGTACACCGGCCGTCGTATAACGTGGCGGTAGCTGGGAGCTTGGTGATGTATAACAGAGTTTTTGGTTGATGTAGAACGCCAGCTTGCTGGTGTTTGTATTGGATACCAGCAAGCTGGAGTTCTACACCGGATTATTTTGCGCTATCTATCACGATCGCTTTGGCCAGATAATTCATCAGTACCGCCCCTGCCTCTTCGGCCGTGGCACCAAACGTGACAATGCCGTCTAAATGACCCGCCATTGAAAATATTTTCTGCTCTTGCACCAATCCATCATGGAATAATCGCTCAACTTCGGCCGACATTTCCGGCGAGCCATACTCCACGTCGATGCCGGTTTCCGGCACGCCTAACGCTTTTGCATGTGTCCAAATATAAGGGTCATGCGCATGGAACACCCATTGAGCGGCCGGATCGAGCTGATAGACCATGCCGTGTGTCATTGATTCTGACGATGGTTTCATTGGCCCTTCCGCAATCACGTGATTTTCAACCCCGTTACAGCTTAGGATTTTGGCATAATGTTCCGGCTTGAGATCATGAATTCCGCCCGTTTGGGTGCCGCTAATCAGGAATTCATTGGGATCAGCCAGCTGGTCAGCCAGCCGGTCAGCCGCCGTCAGCCTGCGGCTGATGTTGCCAAAGCCATATCCGGTATAGCGATAGGGTGATTGGCCGATCATACCCATCAACACCATGACTTTGCGCCATGCGTTAAGTTCCGCCAGTTGGTCGGCCGGGAGTGGATTTGCTTGTGTGTAGGTCATCTTAAATTTGATGACCCCTTCTTGTTCTTGTTCGATCATTTTTTAAGTCAGTGGCAAGGAGCGGGGTAGCGACACCGTAACGAAATGGTGTTGCTACCCGCTACTTTAAGTTAGTTGATAAATTCAATCAGTGTTTTCAGCACGTTCCCAAAAACATTTAGCCGTGCTACTTCATAGCCGTGGCTGTTTTCGCGCACCTGGCCAAAGCAGACAACGCGATCTGCGAGACCAACGGAGTAGACTAGGCTGGCGTCGCTGGCGGAAGGGAGGACAACCGTTTGCATTTCGGTGCCTGCTCGTTCGGCCGCTGCCATTAGGTCGATAATTAGCTCTTTGTCATAGATGGCCAAACGGTCTTTGGTGACTGTAGCTGGTCGGCCGTCGAGCGTCAGCGGACTGTTTGGGGTAATCGGTTGCCCATCGACAGCAACAAAGATGTCGGGTCGCTCACGGCCGCACAGCGCTTTGGCCCCTAATCCGCCTACTTCTTCAGCAACGGTAAACGCAATAACAGTCGGTGCCAATGGCTCTTTGCCCGTTGATTTAAGGTGTTCGAGCAGTGATAAAAGCACAGCGCACCCGAGCTTGTCATCAAAGGTCCAGGCGGCTACCAGCGGATCGGCCGGATTGCCAAACACAATCGGCCCGCACCCTTCGCGCATGGGAACAAGTGACGTGCCAACCCGCACACCGGCGTCTTTTAATTGAAGCGGTGACAGACCGGTATTAATCCGGACGCTATTCCATGAATGACCCGAACCTTCACCCGGAGCGGAGTGAGTTGAGCCCATCGAGACGATGCCGGTAATCGCTTGCTTGTCACCCAAAATCGTCACCGGCCGTTCGCCGATTTTGAATGGGAATAGGCCGCCGCTTCTTTCAACCGCCAGCTTGCCATCTGCTTCGATATGGGTGACGACCATGCCGATTTCGTCCATGTGGGAGGCGTAATAGGTAAGGGGTTGGGATTTATCTTGCCCAGCAAAGCGTACTAAAACATTGCCAGATGGGTCGATTTCGGCCGTGTAACCAATCGCTTCAACTTTGTTGCGCACAACTTGGGCTACCGCCTGCTCGTAGCCGGAAGGCGATGGAACGGCGAGTAGGTCGGAAAAATGGTCAAGAACTGTTTGATTTTCAAGGTTTAACATGATGGGAATATTTTCGTAGGGGGCGAAGGGGTCGGACCCAATTTGGCTCCGAAGAAAGTAAGTACTTTCCGACCGCTTCGACCCCTACCCAGATAGAAACGAGACGATCCATTGGGCGGCAACTGTGTCATCGGGATTGGTGTCAGATTGGTAGGATGCGGCCACATCTTGAATAAAGTCATCGTCAACTTTGCCGGTGAAGTAATCAACGGTGACATCCATAGTTTGTTTGGTGAATTCAGGGTGCCCTTGCATCCCTAAAATTTGATCATCAAGGGTGAACATCGCATTGGGGCAGAATTCGCTACCCGCCAAGCGTTTGGCGTTTTTTGGCAACTGTACTACTTGGTCTTGATGGCAAAAGTAGAGGTTGCATTCGCCGGAATCGGCCGGAAGCGTGAGCCAGTCAGGGCGATCATCTGTTTCAAGCGTGAATTCGCGTAAACCCATCCCCCATCCTTTTTCAGACTTTTTTGCTTCGCCACCCAAAGCGTGGGCCAAAATTTGATGACCAAAGCAGATGCCGACCATTTTGATTCCGGCGGCGTGGGTATTGCGGATAAACTGCATCAATTTCGGTATCCAGGGGAGCGTGTCATACGCTCCGACCGGACTGCCGGTGATGATATAACCGTCGCATTCGGCCGGGTCGGCCGGAAAATCATCTTCAGTAATGCGATAATCGTGGAGTTCGATTTGATTAGGGGCAAGATCGACAAAATTGCGGAAATTGTCGTACTCGAGTGTTTGAAACTCGATTTCTTCGGCCGGGGTGCAGGCGTTGAGTAATCCAATTTTCATATTATTTCTCCTAGTTCGGAATTATACCGTTACCCTTTCGGCCGGTGTAAGACGTTGAGCAACTTCTGTTTTAGACTATCTCAGAATAAATTCAAGCCAAATTCTAAATGGAATCTGCTCTCGGCGAGAGATAATCTCATGTTAGACGTTTAAATAACAAAAAGGCCGAGGATAATCCCCGGCCCATCAATACCAAATACCGGACAAAATACCGGCTCGTCGAATCTTGATCTACTCAACAGGATTCGTCAAACTACCCACATTTTCTACATGCACCGTCACGCTATCTCCCGGTTTCAAAAAGATTGGCGGATTGCGAGGATAACCGACCCCTTCAGGTGTTCCAGTTAAGATCACATCACCCGGTTCGAGCGTACAAATCTGCGAAATAAAGTGGATTGTGAACGCCACATTGAAAATCATGTAGCTGGTGTTGCTGCTTTGCAGGGTTTCACCGTTTAGCTCTAGGCTAATATTGAGATTCTGTACGTCATCTATCTCATCGGCCGTGACCAAAGCTGGCCCTAGCGGGCCAAAGGTGTCGAGCATCTTTCCAGTGGTGAACTGAGTTGTGAGTCGTTGCAGGTCACGGGCCGATACATCATTGGCGCAGGTGTATCCGGCTACATAATCAAGCGCATCTTCTTCCGAAACTTGATAGCAAGTTTTACCGATAATCACGGCTAATTCGGCCTCATAGTCTACCTTTTTGGTGACTGGCGGAATCACGATTGACTGATGATGCCCAATCAATGATGTATGCGTTTTGTGAAATAGCATCGGGTAGTCGGGTGGGACAGCTCCACCTTCGGCCGCATGGGCAGCATAATTTCTTCCCAGCGCAATAACTTTGCCCGGCCGGACGACCGGTGGCACAAAGGTAACTTCTGATTTGGCGTAGGTAATCGTCGCCTTTTCGGCCGCATTGCGAGCCGCTTCTAAACCGAACTCCCCACTTTTGAGTAAATCGATCATGCTGCCGTTGTAATTTAGGTCAACGATGCGGTCTCCTTGAATGGCGCCCAGTTTGACCTCGTTATTTACCTTAATGCTGACTAGTTTCATGTGAGTGATTCTCCAGTTTGATAGTGTGACTGTATTTTGTAATTATTCCAGAGATCGGAGAAAAACCCACTCTAATTGAGGCAATAAAAAAGTTGATGTTAATTTAGTTAAATTAACATCAACTTTTTTGTTGGTCTGGTTACAAAGCGATTGCAAGTAAATCTACAAAGTGATGAACTGCATGACAGAGTCTAGGTCTTTGTCACCCCGGCCGCTGAGATTCACCAGTAAAATATCGTCTTTTCCCATTTTCGGAGCCTGCTTTAAGGCTTCTACAACAGCATGAGATGATTCTAGAGCTGGAATAATCCCTTCCATTTTGCACAGAGTTTGGAATGCTTCGAGTGTTTCCCCATCGGTTGCATACGTGTACCCAGCCCGTTCTTGATCACGTAGATAAGCATGTTCTGGCCCTACGCTTGCATAATCAAGCCCGGCACTAATGCTATGTGTTTCGATAATTTGCCCGTCAGCATCTTGCATGACATAGCTGCGGGTCCCTTGCAAAACCCCCAAACGGGAGACGTTCATATCTGCAAACCGTGCCGCATGTTCGCCCGATTCAATCCCCCGGCCGCCCGCTTCTACTCCGATAAGTTCAACCGCTTCATCATCTCGAAACGCATGAAAGATACCGATCGCATTACTGCCGCCGCCCACACAAGCGATAATTTTGTTGGGTAAACGGCCGGTTCTGTCCAGTATCTGCTGACGGGCTTCGATACCGATTATGCTTTGAAAGTCTCGTACAATCATCGGATAAGGATGGGGGCCAAGGACTGATCCCAGTAAATAATGGGTTGTTTGCACATTGGTCACCCAATCTCGAATCGACTCATTAATCGCATCTTTTAATGTTTTACTGCCGCTTTCAACCGCGACAACGGTTGCGCCCAGCAATTTCATACGTTGCACGTTAGGTTGTTGGCGAGCGATATCAACTGATCCCATGTAAACGATACATTCAAGACCTAAGAGCGCACAGGCGGTTGCTGTTCCGACACCGTGTTGCCCAGCTCCTGTTTCAGCTACGATGCGCTTTTTGCCCATCCGCTTAGCCAACAGGGCTTGCCCTAATGCGTTATTGATTTTGTGCGCACCGGTGTGATTTAGGTCTTCACGTTTTAGGTAGATCTGAGCCCCGCCAAGCTGTTCGGACAGCCGTTTGGCGTGGGTAATTGGAGAAGGGCGGCCGACGTATGTTTCTAGCAGATGGCTAAACTCTTGCATGAAGGCGGGGTCGTTGCGGGCTACTTCATAGGCCTCGATAAGCTCTTCAAGTGCAGGCATCAGGGTTTCGGGGACGAACTGCCCGCCAAATTGACCAAATTTCCCTCTTTCATCAGGGACATTCGGCCGGGGTGTTGTTTCTGCCAATGTTGATTTATACATCGTGGTTTTTCTAATCCTTTAGTTTACAGATTCAATTCATCAAGCAGGGGGGTTAGCTTGTGAGCATGAACAGATTTTAGCATAACGGTAAATGGCAGGCAGGGGCGCAAGATAATTTGGATTGGATTATTACTCTAAGATTTTGGTGATTGGTCAGAAGCCTGAAAAAATCTAGTTCGTAGGTGCGACTTGAGCCGTTTTAACCGGAAAAACAACGGCTGAAGCCATTACTCCGAACAGCTGCTGAACCATTAATTTATAAGATGGGGTTCTGCCCACAAAAGGGCTAAGGCGGATAGAGCATCTTTCATCATGCCATTGCGGGCCATTTCAAATGCCTTTTTAGGATCGGTTGGTACCATCTCCATAAATTCAAGCGGTTCGTGGGCTGTGGCGCCCAAGGTGACATCGGCCGCCAAAAAGATGTGGCAAACCTCGTCGCAAAAACCGACGGCGGTGTAAAAGTTTCCCAGATAGCGCATTGAGTTGGTTGTGCCACCAATTTCTTCGGCTAGTTCCTCAATGGCCGCTTCTTCGGCCGACTGTCCCGCTTTAATGCCTCCGGCCGGAACTTCCCACAACCATTCGTTGACGGTATGTCGGTAATGTCGAATCAGCATAATTTCACCAGAAGGCAAAACAGGAATGATAAAAGCTGCGCCATCCGGCCGGGTGACAACGTTGTAAACACCCTGTTCACCATCTGGTAGAACGATTTGATCTTGGCGCACATGATACCAAGGGCATTCCCAAGCTATTTTGCTCGATACGACTTTGTATGGTGAATTCATCATTCAATTTCAACCCATCTTGACTGATTTTGCGTTGCGGATAAATGCGCGCACCAGCTCATGATCTTTAATACCGGGTGAGGCTTCGACACCACTTGCAACATCAACCGCAAACGGCTGCACTTCAGCTACCGCCTTTGCGACGTTGTCGACCGTTAATCCCCCAGCCAACATCAAGCCATTGGTCATGTGGGTGATCGCTTTGCCCACTTCCCAATCTGACAGTTCGCCCGTACCACCATACAACTCTGGATGATACGCATCAATCAAAATCGTGGGCCACAACCCGGGACATTCTGCGATATACCATTCAGCATCAGCTTCTGCTTCTATCAAAGATTGCGGGCGCAAGACTTTAAATGCTCGGCCGTGTAAAATGGCGTTTGGATCATTGATTTGGGAAGGTACTTCTTCGCCGTGAAGCTGTGCCAAATCTAAACCGCACTGATTGATTGTTTCTAAAACAGTTTCAGGTGGCTCGTTGACAAAAACCCCGACTAAAACAGGACAATTGGGTAGGGTGCGCAAACTTTTTACGATTTCTGCCACATTTTCAGCCGTTGTGCCGCGTTTGCTTGGAGGGTATAAAATAAACCCTAAGAAGTCGGCCCCGGCTTCGGCCGCTACTTTTGCATCTTCAAGGCGCGTTAGCCCGCAAATCTTAACTTGTGCTGATCGCTTCATAGATTGATAATAGATAAGTCATTGTTTTGGACCAAGCGTAAAGCTTTTCATAAAACAACATGACATGACAGCATGATATTGACATGATATTGATAGGAAAGGGTCACAAAAGACCTTCGGGAGCTAATGTGTATCCAATTATTATTCAAAGTTGGGCCAGTTTGCCCACTTTTACCCCTGTGTGTTAACTATGGTACTCAGTTCATCTATTGCTGCATTTATTCCTACACTACTTTACATTGCCATTATTTACTGGGTAGACCGGTATGAGAAAGAGCCACTTTGGCTACTGTCGGCCGCTTTTTTGTGGGGCGCTATACCAGCCATTATCGTTGCTTTGATTTTCAACGGGATATTTGGCGTCCCATTTTATGTTTTGCTAGATGAAGTAGCAGCGGACGCGGCTATCGCTTCATTTGTGGCGCCATTTGTAGAAGAAACAGCAAAAGGATTGGCCTTGATCGGTATTCTTTACTTTTGGCGCAGTCACATCGACAGTGTTTTAGATGGCATTATCTATGGGGCGATGATCGGATTAGGCTTTGCGATGATCGAGAACATCTTTTATTTCTTAGATGCTCCGGCCGATGAATTTAATTTCTTAGTGGTTATGCGGGCTTATGTTTTCGGCTTAAATCACTCATTTTTTACGGCGATTACCGGTATCGGTATGGCTGTATCACGCTTAAGTCGGAACAAAAGCGTCAAAGTTTCGGCTCCGATTTTTGGGTGGATTGGGGCGGTGTTTGTCCATTTTGTGCACAATGCATCTGCGTCGCTTAGTGCCACATTGGGGGCTATCGCTTGTATTCCCCTTTTTGTAAATGCTTGGGGCGGGGTGTTGCTACTGGGTGTAATTATTGTGTGGGCGTTGGTTCAAGAAAAAAACTGGATCAAAAAATATTTAGCACATGAAATGTCTCAAGATACGATCACAACCAAACAGTACAAAACTGCAAGCTCTAAAGTGGAAAGACTTTCAGCCTCTTTTCAGCACCTGTTTTCAGGAAATATATCTCAATTTTTTAAAACCCGTCGTTTCTATCATCAGTGCAGTCGGCTAGCCTATGCTTGCCACCATGAAGAGCTTTATAAAGATGAAGAAGGGGAAGAATTGGTGCAAAAATTACGAGACTGGGTAAAGAGCAACCCAATTTAGCGAGGCGTTTAGAAATTAGATATTTGTGTTCTAACTACTATTTAAACAGATCTTCCAATTCTTTTAGCCCTGGTTTTTCGCTGTTACAACGGGGGCAGCCGGTTTTTGGTTGCGGGACATTAATCAAGTGCTTGCTACAAAAGGCTTTGATTTCGACCTTGCGATTAAAACCCATAAAACCACTTTTGACGTTGGCTTCTAAGATTAGGTTGGGATCACTGTTGGATTTTAAAATATCGGGGACAGGGCAAGATTTGCAGTCGGCCGGCTTCCAAGCCGCTGAGTTGGCATTGGCTTCAACCAATCTGCACTCTTGATCAGAGGCTCCTCGATGAAAGTTTTCGTAATAAAAGCGGCACTCACGGCCGTCGGGTGTAATCATTTTTTGAAATATGAGGGTTAGATAGTTAGTTGAATCAGTACATCATTTTATTTAAGTAAACTCAACTATCTTAACCTTATCTTTAGATTTTGAAACTATTTTGAATAAGTTGTGTAGATTTGATGTAGAGGCCGTTGCGTTGCTTTCGGCCCCCTTTCTTCATCTTATCAAGGGTTAGAATCTAACAAGTGTAACATGTGAATATTTTTGGCTACCGGAGCTTGTGTTAAAATTTATGCCGATATGAAACTTTCCGCCATTTTTGATAAAGACTTGAAAAGTTTTCCAGATTTGAACAACCTGGATTTATACCCGTACATGATTGGGGCCACTCCTGAACGGCCGGGTCCCGATCCTGAAACAGATTCTGATACCGACTTAGATATCGCCATTGATGACGACACTGAACTTGAGCCACCCTATCGAGTTATCATTCACAATGACAGCATCACCACCTTCGTCTTTGTTATAAAGATTCTAACAACCATATTTATGAAAAACGTGATGGAAGCGGATCAGATCGCTAACCGTACCCATCGCAATGGCATCGCCGTGGTCGGCACCTACCCCGAATCTATTGCTGATATCCGTATCAACAAGGTACATTTCGCCGCTCAACTTGAAGGCTACCCATTGAAGCTCACGAAAGAACCTGCCGAATAAAAAGCAATCAGCTATTTGCTGTTTTTGTTTAACCCCATCTATTTATGTCAGTTGATTTCCCAGAGATTGAGAAAAAAAGCAAAGAGGGAGAGCCTGCCACCCCATCCGCTGCGCGTTTCGGCACTTTTGCTGGAGTCTTCACCCCTAATGTTCTTACCATCTTAGGATTGGTTCTTTTTCTTCGAATCGGCTATATCACCGCCTACGCAGGACTTTGGCACACGCTCATTATTGTTCTGATCGCCGTTGGCATTTCTCTGTTGACCGGCCTGTCGCTCTCTGCTATTTCTACCAGCATGTCGGTTAGGGCAGGGGGCAATTACTACATTATTTCACGTTCGCTGGGGCTTGAAATCGGTGGTGCTATCGGCATACCACTCTACATGTCTCAAGCGATCTCAGTTGCCTTTTACATTATTGGTTTTACCGAATCAGCCCAGAGCATTTCTTTTTTTCAACAATTTGATGCACGTCTCCTCTCAACCGCAATCGCTGTCTTTTTTATTCTGATTGCGTGGATCGGGGCTGATTTCGCTTTTAAAATCCAGTATGTTATTTTGGCTATTTTAACAGCCTCTCTTGTGTCATTTTTCGCAGGCGGCTGGAATACTATTTCTGCGCCGATCTTATCACCCGCTTATGCAGATGGGGTTACCTTTTGGGTTGTGTTTGCCATCTTTTTTCCGGCCGTGACCGGTATCACCGTTGGCGCAAGTATGTCGGGTGATCTCAAAGACCCCAACATAAGTATTCCACGAGGGACCATCTCATCGATACTGGTCACCGGTGTTATCTATATTGTAGTTGTTATTTGGTTTGCATTTCACGCGCCTGATCGCCAAGAGTTGATCAACAACAGCATGGCGATTCAAACGATTTCGATTTTCCCTCCGCTGATTCTAGCTGGGGTATGGGCTTCTACTCTTTCATCTGCTTTGGGCAGCATTGTTGCTGCCCCCCGCTCGCTACAGGCGATTGGGAGAGATGAAATTGTTCCAACCTGGGTGGCCTCAAACTTAGGGCATGCCACAGAACCCCGTATGGCGGTTCTGTTGACGGGTGCTATCGCTTTAGTCGTTATTTGGATGGGTGATCTAAATGCTGTTGCACCGATTATTTCGATGTTCTTCTTGAACACCTACGGCATCACCAATCTTGCGGCCGGGATCGAGAAATTAGTCGGGAATCCTAGCTATCGGCCACGTTTTAACATTCCATGGTATCTGTCAATTCTTGGTGCTATTGGCTGTTACGCTACGATGTTTCTCATCAGTTGGGTTGCAACCATTGTCGCAATTGTGATTACTATCGGCATTTATCTCTATATTCAGCGCCAACAAATAAGCCGTACCTGGGGCGATGCTCGTACAGGAATATGGCTCGCTTTTGCCCATTATGCATTGCTTAAACTTGAGGGGAAAACAGTTGCTTCAAAAAACTGGCGGCCGAATATAATGGTCTTTTCTGGTCAGCCAGCCAAGCGTTTGCCATTGTCTCAAGTGGCTAACTGGCTCAGCCGTGGAAAAGGAGTTATTACTTTCTTCCAAGTTATCGTTCAAGATATTGAAGTAAGCCGAACAGATATTCAAGATCTTCGCCAAACAGCATTGGGGCATATAAAAACCTTTATCCAAGAAAATGGACTTGAGGCATTTGCAGAAGCCGAAGTGGTTCCAGATTTTCAAGAAGGGATTTTAACAATCGCTCAGGCTCATGGGATTGGCGGATTGCAATCCAATACGGTTTTGCTAGGCTGGAGTGGAACGGTCGACGGCCGTGCAAATCAAATCAACCTTGCTTTACGCCTCCACCGCATCGACAAATCTATCATCTTTCTGCACCATGATGATGAGCTCGGTTTTGGTGATCGTAAAACGATCAATGTCTGGTGGCGCAGTCGAGGTGGAAATGCAGACCTAATGCTATTGATAGGTCATATTATTCGCCAGCACGCATCTTGGGGGCAAGCGACAATTCGACTGTTGCGAGTCGTAGATAGCCAAGATGCAGTTGCAAAGACACAGATCCATCAGGAAGCGATGCTGAAACAGGTGCGTGTTGTGGCGGAGCCGGTAGTCATTGTGAATGAAGGCATGAATCGGCCGATTGCAGATATTATCAAAGAACAAAGTCAGACGGCCGACTTAACGATATTGGGCATGAACCTGCCAAACGATGACGCAATTGCTGGTTATGGCGAAGGCTTGAATACGCTTATCGAATCTGTTGGATCCGTTCTCATTGTGCGAAGCGCATTGGAAAGTATTAATCTGCTCTCTGGTGAAGAATAATTAATAAGCAAGAGCTTAATATAAGCCTTTACTTTCTTGTGTTAAAATCTTTTCTGTTCAATTTTGCTTAATAAGTTACCCCTATTGTGCTATTTATTGTGCCCCGCTGAACAATTACAATCAGTATTCCTAAAATATTTACAACCTAGAATTGAACCTCTTTTTGTGACTGTGGCTTACACAGAACTACTTGCTGGGTCACTTTAGAAACTATAACGGAGAATGTTAATTATGCGTGTTTTAATCACAGGTGCGGCCGGTTTTCTTGGCTCACATTTAAGTGATCGTTTTATAGCAGAAGGCTATGATGTTATCGGAATGGATAACCTTCTAACTGGTAATTTGCAAAATATTGAACATCTTTTTGGGCATGAGCAATTTACTTTTGTAAAACATAACGTCTACAACTATATCCACGTCAGCGGCCCGGTTGATGCGGTTTTACATTTTGCATCCCCTGCCAGCCCAATCGACTATCTTGAACATCCAATTCCAACCATGAAAGTGGGATCAATTGGTACGATGAACGCATTGGGGCTGGCCAAAGCCAAAGGAGCAAAATTCCTACTGGCTTCAACCTCAGAAGTGTATGGTGACCCACAAGTCAATCCGCAACCAGAAAGCTATTGGGGCCATGTTAACCCGATTGGGCCACGTGGGGTTTATGATGAGGCAAAACGCTTCTCTGAGGCGATGACGATGGCCTATCATAGGTATCACGGCGTTGATACACGCATCGTTCGGATATTTAATACCTATGGTCCTCGCATGCGGCTACACGACGGTCGAGTTGTGCCAAACTTTATCTATCAGGCATTGACCGGGCAACCGCTCACCGTATTTGGTGATGGCACACGTACCCGTTCATTCCAGTACTACACTGATTTGGTCGAAGGGATTTATCGGCTACTCAACAGCGATGAAAATTTACCTGTCAATATTGGGAACCCGTCGGAAATCACGATTTTAGAATTTGCTGAAACGATATTAGAACTCACCGGCAGTAAATCTGAGATTCACTTTATTGAACCAACGGATGATCGAATCACTGATGATCCTAAAGTTCGTCGGCCGGACAACACCCGTGCGCATGAGATCCTAGGTTGGCAGCCACAAGTTAACTTGGCTGATGGTCTTCAAAAGACGATTGAATATTTCGTGCCTCGCATATAAACTTCATCTCAATCTAAGTTAGGCATATACGCCCGGTTAGCTTGCTGACCGGGCGTTTTTGTTAAGAATGATCGCACAAGAAAAAAACAACTTTCTCGAGCACAAAAGTGAACATAAAATCAAACATAAAGTTTTGCCTTTCACCCAACCGATTGGGCTTGGACTCGCGGTTCTTTTGTCTTTTGCTATCCTGTTTGCTCCGGTCAACTATTTATTGCTCATTTTAATCGTTGGCGGATTTTTAATCAGCGGGATGGCGCTTGTGCGTTATCCAGTTTTGGCGGTTCCGGCCGTTTTGCTGATTGCACCCTTGGCCGCTTATGAAGCGCGTGCCGGACTACCGATTATCGGCCGGTTGCCCATCTCCTCTGGACAGATCGTTTTTGGCGGGGCCGTTATTCTTTGGCTTTTTTCATGGCTCGTTCGGAAAGAACGCCGGTTTCCACAAGCCAAGAGCTTTACTTGGCTGCTGCTGTTTGCGGCCGTCATGCTTATTACCGTACTGTCGGCCGAATCTACGGCCGTGGGTGGCAAAGAAGTCATCAAATGGATTCAACTAGGCGCTATGATGTTGATTTGCCTCGACCTCGTGAAGGTCACGGCACAGCATTGGCAAACACCAGAAAACAAAGTGTGGCTTTTAGTTGGCTGTGTGGCACTCAGCGGCTCTGTTCAAGCCCTTATTGGGCTTTCACAATTTCTGTCTGTAGATGGCCCTGAATCTTTTCAAATATTGGGGCGGTTTTATCGTGCGTTTGGCACCTTTGAACAACCCAATCCCTATGGGGGTTTCATCGCTTGGCATTTTGTATTGCTCTCTGGGATTTGTCTACCGCAGATATGGCAACGGCTCATCCGATTTAGCGGCACTTCGCCAGAGTCAGGCAAGTTAAAAGAATCGTTGCTCCCATTTTGGGCCGCATTGCCATTATTTGGGGTAACCGCTTTGGTCGGTGGGGCATTAATCGCCTCATGGAGCCGTGGGGGGTGGCTGGCCGCTGTTAGCGGATTGGGTGCTATCGCCTTTTTCTGGCCCCCAAAACGCCGTACCGGGGCCTTGCTAATTCTTTGCGCTCTTTTTTTACTAATGGTCATTTGGCAGTCAGGACTGCTGCCCACTTCAATTATCAATCGGCTCGCGAGTTCGGCCGAATTTCAAGTTGCATCGGTACGAGATCTTGAAGTCAACCCTGATAATTACGCCGTTTTAGAACGCCAAGCTTTTTGGCAGGCCGCTTTTAACATGTTCGAAAGCAACATTTGGACAGGCGTTGGCTTTGGGAATTATGATGCAGCTTACCCCGAAAACTTTGTCGGAACGTGGGAGCATTCTCTGGGCCACGCCCACAATTACTACATTAACCTACTGGCCGAGACCGGTATTGCTGGTTTGATCGCCTATCTTGTCTTTTGGGGGGTGATCCTATGGCAAATGATTCGCCATCTGCCTCATTTACCCCCATCTCAACGCGGTATTGCTCTGGGGTTAATTGGGGTGTGGATTGCGCTTTCGATGCATCATTTGGTTGATAAGCTTTATGTGAATAACAATTGGCTAACCCTTGGTACATTCTTGGCGATGCAAGAAATTCTACTTGCGCAACCAAAACGTGATTGCGACACTATCGTCTAAAATAGCTAATAGGAAAATCGATGTCTAATTAGCAACAGTTAACAGAAGCTCAAGTTGAAAGCTTTTTGCAAAAAGGGTATCTCATCGTCAAGGATTGTCTTGATCTAAAGCGATTTCCGAGAATAAAACATGCAATTGCATCAACAAAATCGCCTCACAGCCAACGCTCAATTATTTAGGTGTTGATCGGTATGATTTCCAACCAACGGCCGAACGTGAGTCATTTTGGCGGTTGGTTTAAAGACGATCTTTTGATTTGTAGAACGGGCAACCTTGCCTGTTCTACAGTAATTCATAAGCAGTGTTTAATTGGTGATAATTGGCTGGATTTAAATCTTTTCCAGCGAAAGCGATGTGGTTAATCGGATAACGATTTGCTCGATAAATCGATTGGGACAGTTTGCCGTTATCATTTCCGCCTACAAATGGACTCATCCATTCCCACACGATTTCTCCTGCCCGAGTAACTTCAAACAGTCGGCCGGTTGCCCCTTCACAAACCAGCACATTGCCACGCTCTAGTCTCTGTGCACTTGAAATGTGGCCTGAGTAAAGCTGCTCGGAAATCCCCGGTTTGTATCGCCACACAATTTCGCTAGTTGTCGGGTCTACTTCGATGATCTGTGAGTAGGGGAGCGCTAACGGCCGATTACGCCCGTTATCAAAAATCTGAATATTTCCACCTGCAACGGGTGTGGCATGGTGTTGCATGCTAATCGTTGGGTCGCCCAATTGCCAAACAATCTCGCGAGCTACTGGATCGATCATAATCACTCTGGAGTTCTCGCACAATGACGCAATTAGTTTGCCATCTGGCATCATGTTGATGCTATTCATGTGGGTCCATTCGTACCTACTTTGCAACGGTCCAATCGGGTCCTCAACGGGGTCGAGCATTGCCCAAATGTGCCAACGATCTACTTCTTCACCTTTGCGATTAATGCGTATGACGTCATCACTAAATAGGAACGGAATTTTCTCTGCATTGCGATACCCGCCCTGTACCTTGGCGGCGATGTCATCCGGAACAACAACCCATTGGGGTATCAAAATGTCACCATTTTCGCAGACATGGAAATCATGATGTATTCGAGGGGCTTCAAACTCCCACAATAGATTTCCATCCCAATCATATTCGCGCAAGGTGGTGTAAATGCCTCCAAGCTTAAAGCAAAACAGATCGGGTTGTGAAAAATCATCCTTTGCTAACTCGTCAGCTTTGGCCCGTACTGTATGTTGCGTGCCACTGATTAACAGGTTTCCGTTAGGTAGAATCTTTGCTAAATCAACAGATATATCATCAAACAGCCAGCGTTTAACGATTTGCCCCTGCATATTAATCAGGAACAATCCGGGTACTCTGATTGCTGAAAATAAGGTGTATCCTTTGATGCTCAAGTTTCGGTTGTGATGTGTAAGCCCGTTTTTGCGGAATGCTGACCAGCCCATTTTTTTCTCCTTTTGACTTTAGATTTACTCCAATAGCATAGCCTAGTTTTTGCAGAGTTGCCCATCTTAGACGCACGTAAAGAATGATTCACAAACAGGCCATCTGAGTCAGTACGGCCTGTTTGTGTTATAGTTATCTGCTAAATTGATATAATTTAGTGGTAAAATTGGCGATTTGGTAATAAAAAGCTCATTATCATTAAAAATGGCAAAAAACTTAGATTGATTACATTATGGAATTAGACGATCTTGACATCGCAATTATGCGGGAGCTACAACAAGACGGTCGGGCCTCATTCACTGATATCGCTGCAAAATTAGGGGTATCACACGGCACGATCCGAAACCGGGTCACACGGCTGCAAGATGGGCAAATGCTCAAAATTATCGGATGGGTCAACCCGCAAGCGGTTGGTTATATGTTGCCCGCCAATATTCAAATCGCTGTTGAGCCACCCCAGCGGATCAGAGAAGTTGCTAAGCAACTTGTTGACTTGCCAGAGGCCCGCTTCGTTGCCATGATGAGCGGGGAATATGACCTGTTTGTCGATGTTAATACGCGGAGTTTGCAACACCTGACCGATCTGATGGCAGAGCATATCTACCCGATTGAGGGAGTGACCCGCACACGTACAAATATCTATTTAGAGGTATTTAAAATTGGTCCTTCAAAGGTAAACCTGCGGCCGCAATCCAAACAAAAGGATGGCTCATAGCCTATGTCTACCTTACTCGCTCGTTTGCGCCGTTTGCCTGCCCAAGCTGTGGGCATGCCTAAAAACATCAAACTTTTTTTGATTACTGTTTTATCTTTTGGGATTGCGGTTGATGGGGTAAATGCTGTTCTGCTTAATCTCTATTTGCTGCGTCTGGGGTACGGTACCGAATTTATCGGTACACTGAATTCGGCCGGTCTTTTGATTTTCGCTTTGGTCAGCCTGCCTATCGGTGCGGTTCAGCGTTATTCCAGTCGAAATATGTTGCAAATCGGACAGGTTCTCTCATTGGTAGGCATGGTAGGCTTTCCTCTGGCCGCTTTTGCCCCGTTTGGTCAAGCTGGATTATTGATCACCTTCAAAATTATTTCGATGATCGGATTGTCGTGTTATTTTGTGCACCAACTCCCATTTGCAATGGAGATCACAAAACCGGCTTGGCACAGCCGTATCTTGTCGTTAACGATGGCGACTTTTTCGCTGGCAGCCTTTTTTGGCAGTTGGTTTGGCGGCTTGTTGCCAGGATTTTTTGGACAGTGGCTTAATTTGCCTCTCACTGACCCACGTACCTTTCAAATGGCAATGTTAGTGGCCTCTAGTATGTTGCTACCAGCCATGTTGGCGATTTGGTTTATCCCTGAAGGGGGCAAACTTGGGTTTACCCTTGAAGCGGAACCAGCAGATCGTTCTACGGCCGATTCAAGCCCATTTGGCGATTGGCGTCTAATCGTTGGCCTGCTGGCCCTGATCGTGGTGGTACGCGCGTTGCAAACAAGTGGTTTGGGGATCATCATGACTTTTTCAAATGTCTATTTTGATGAAGCCTTACTTGTGCCGACAAGTCGCATCGGTTTGATAACCGGTTTCGGCCGATTATTGGGAGTCCCCATGTCACTTACTATCCCATGGCTTGTGCGTAGATTCGGCAATTTTAATTTGGTAATTATTTCCCTTGGTCTCATTGCCGTGCTCATCATCCCTATTGCATTTATTCCTTATTGGCCGATTGCCGCCCTTGCACTTATGACTATCACGAGCATGGGTTCACTCCGCTATCTTTCGTTTATCTCTTTTACGATGTCACTTGTCTCCGAAAAACAGCGCAGTCTGGTTTCAGGTGCAGGTGAAATGGCGCTTGGCATTGGCTTTTCTATATCTTCATTTATCGGCGGGTATCTGATCGCATGGTACGGCTATTCAGCAGTATTTGTGTTTGGAGCAACGGTGACAGTGATTGGAACCGTAATATTTTGGGTGATTTTTCGTAAACGTGTAACCACAATTCCGGCTACACCCGCCCCAGCTAGCTAACTATCTTTGCTCCTGCACCCAACCAAAAATTAATCATTCACCCATTCATCAATTCACCTATTAAAAATTTATTATGGTTATCGACAGACTCAAAACACAACTTCCCGTTCTCCCTTTAACAGTAGCCAGCTCTCACTTCTCTCTAGAAGTCCTCAGCAACACATTGCCGCTAATTTACACCTTGCTTATCGCTCAGCGCGGCTTTACTTATTCACAGATCGGAACCATTGCCCTGATCGGGGGGTTGTGTGGCTCAGTGACACAACTGCTGTTTGGTATGTTGGTTGATAGATGGGATGCACGCAAGCAGGTGATTCTCAGTATTGTGTGGATGGGGGTTGGTATGGGGACGGTTGGCTTTATCAGCAGCTATGGCTGGCTGATTGTGGTCGTCGGTTTTGCAAAGCTGGCATCGGCCGCTTATCACCCGGCCGGGGCCGCCTTGGCAAACTTCGCTAGCAATAAGATGAAGGGGACTTCCGTCTCCTACTTTTCAGTAGGTGGTAGCTTAGGCTCTGCGATGAGTCCATTGATTTTTGGCCTCGCCTTAGGTGCTTGGGGGCTGAGGGGGACATTTCTCCTGATTCCTTGTGGCATCCTTTTGGGGTGTTTGCTGTGGTCACCTCTAGGCAAAATTCCTCTTGTTTCTAACGAAAGCCAAGGCAACGTAAAAGCAAACAAGGCGGGTTCGATTTGGGCATTACTTCCGATAGTCATTTTGGTGAGTACCCGTTCGTGGACATCTGGCACCCTATCGACCTATTTACCTGAATTTTATTCAAGCCAAGGTGCCTCATTGGCTCTAGCTGGGGGTGCTTTTTCGCTAGTGCTCACCACAACCGCTGTAGGTAACCTGCTAGGGGGGAGGGTGGCCGACCATGTAGGTCATGACCGCGTTGTCATCGGCGGAATGATTTTGCTCAGTCTCAGTTTTTGGGGATTTATGAATCTGAGCGGACCGTTTCAAGTGATCTCGCTGGCATTGATCGGTGTAGCGACCGGAATGACAACGCCTTCGTCACTGGTGATGGCGCAAGCCGCTTGGCCGCAAGCGATTGGGCTGGCCTCTTCTTTGGTGATGGGGGTCGCATGGATGCCATCGAGTTTAGGGTCTTGGACCATTGGGATGATGGCCGACCGTACATCGCTGGGGTTTGCGCTATCAACGCTGACCTATGTGCCTCTTTTGGGTGTGGTGGTGTTAAGTGGGTCGTTGCTTTATAACCGAATGACACAGGGGGCAAATGATGAATTTTCCACAAAATAACAAAATTCTAGATTGTCGGCCGAGCATTGCTGGAAAAGTAGCCTTTGTGACCGGTGGTTTTGGCGGTATCGGCCGGGAGTGTGTCAAAGCCCTTCTAGCTCATGGGGCGCATGTTGCCTTTACCTATGTGGGCGGCAAAGCCGAATCGGTCGCAGAAGCTGAGAAAATCGTTTCAGAAAACCCTGACCACCTTTCAGCCCATGTGCTTGATTTACGCTCATTAAGCTCGATTCAAACCTGCATGCAACAGGTTATGGAACGCTGGCAACGCATTGACATCTTGATCAATAATGCGGCCGTGGGTTCAAAAACAGTTATTGCTTATGGTGACACTGAGCCGGAACAAGATTCTGCTATGTTGACCATTAATGCGGATGGGACTTTAAAGGTTTGCCAAACATATCTAGCGCTGATGCACGACTCGCTTAAGATCGACTCACTTAAAATCATCAATATTAGTTCGGTGGGTGGTGGCATTAATATATTTCCCAGCTTTCGTTTGTCAGATGGGATGAGCAAAGCGGCCGTTGCCTATCTCACCCGCCAACTGGCGGCCGAACTGGCGGATACAATGGTCGATGTTTTTGCGATCTGCCCAGGGGCAACCAATACGAAAATGTTTCAAGCAAGCACGTTGAATCACCTTTCGGTGCAAGAGCAAAAAGATTTTGCAGCATCTTTGCCAAAACAAAGACTGATCTCACCGGATGAAATCGCAAATATCATTCTTTTCCTAGCTTCGGGTTATTCAACACCGATGCACGGTGCGATCATTGATGCGTCGATGGGGTTAGGCGTACGGCCGGGCATGATTACAGAGCAAAAGCACTAGTTCGGCCAATTTAGCCGTTTACAACGGCCGGAAGGAAAATCTTCTGGTCAAGGTTACCCGGATCTGTGATGATCTCAGTTTCATACTTCGGTGTCATATCTGCCCCTTGAACTAAATTCATGGGAGAATAGTCGGAATATCCTGGAAAGATGGTGCCTAGATTGTTGTTTTGAAAGCGGCGAATCATAATTTCACTAAGCACACGACGATAATCGGTGGTGACTGCTAAATCAGCGTTGTCATATAACTGATCGTTGTGTAACCCCGGCCATGTTCCATGTAGTCCACCGTTTGTTTCACCTCCCATCACCATCATATACCCGCCATGGCCATGGTCAGTTCCTCGATTTTCGTTCTCTCGTAAACGGCGGCCGAACTCGCTCATGCACACGACAGTTGTCCGTTTTGAAAAATCGTTGCTTGGCCCTGCACCATTTAGATCATCGTAAAAGGCCTTCATTCCTTGAGACAACATGCCTAAACGGTCAGCAAAATACCCGGCCGGGCCACTCACATTTGTATGTCCTTGGTTTTCATGCGTATCCCATCCGCCTAAATCAACAGTGGCTACTTTTAATCCCAATTGAAGCTTGATCATTTGGGCAACCAGTTTAAGCTGGTCTCCAAAACTGCCACTTGGGTAATCTGCCCCATTTTCGGCCGTGTAGCTGCCAATGCTATTGAGCTCAACAATGTCAGTCGCATTAATCGCATTTAATCCTGAATTGTGTACAACTGAATTTTTTGCGCGATAAAGAGAACGCAATGTTGACCGTTGGAAGTCACGTTCTGGACTAAAACCACGGTCAAGCCTGAAGTCGTTGACACTACTCATCGACACTTTGTTATAAGTGCCTGCTAGCGAGGTTGGGCTGATATCGCCCACACCTAACACCGGTAACAGATCATCTTGCCAAGCTGTGCCACTGGTTTGCAGATGGCGGGTAAGCCAGCCGGAGGTTGCTGATTTGCTATCAGGCGTTCCTAACTCCATGTACTGCATCGCGTCAAAATGACTGCGAGTATTTGAATGCATTCCGGTGGCCGGTATAACAGCCAATTTGTTGTCAGTAAATAACTCATGAAGATGAGCCGCACGGTGGTGTAACCCTAGGTTTGAAGAGCCTAGCTGTAAAAGCCCACCCGCCCCTGAAGCGGGTAGCTGTAAGCTATCACGAGCCGCCTCGTAATAGCCACGATCATCGCCCCCCATCGGGGCAATGACGCTCAATGCGTCACAGCCTCCCCTTAAGAAGATGACCACCATAATATTTTGATTGGGTTCTTCTTCTGGATTACCAAATACAACCCGATTCATTTGCGAACCAGCCATAGCGGCTATGGCACTAGAACAACCAACTAAAAATCCACGACGAGATGTTTTAAACATGATATTTCCAAAGATAGGGAGAAGGGGTAGGGAGAAGGGGTAGAGAGAAGGGGTAGAGAGAAGAGGTAGAGAGAAGAGGGGTGCAAACCAGCCGACTAGCTGAAATGCCGTCTACTTCCAATAAAAATCTGGAGCACAGCAGATTAACCCGACCATCATTCTGAGTCGTTCTTGCGTGTCTTGGTCGGTGTTCAAGGGGAGATCAAAATCCTCGTTATACCCTTGGGCCATAAAGTCGATGATCTCTTGCCGATCACTGCTGTCCATCGGCCGACCTAAAATTTGAATAATCCAGTGATCAGCTATTTCTGCGGCCGTGCGCAAGCTTGCTGGGGTTTGCCCAATCGTGTCCATGTAGTAACTAGCGGCATTATCAGGCGATGTAATCGTGACATCTTCAGCATCTGTACTGCGTGAAATCATATAGTTGATAAGTCGCCAACAATAAACGCGTGGTGCAGAACTTGTCCATGCCTCTTTGAAGTCAGGGTATCCGTCAGGTGGCCCCCAAGCGAAAAGCCTTTGCCCTGTTTTGCTGTAGTAACTTAATAAATTACCCGTTGCACTATGACTCATTCGCAGGGTGAGGTTTAACTGGGTAGCGCGCATAAAACTCACCGCAACTTCAAACGGCCGCTTTACCTTTTCTCCCCAAGTTGTTCTGAAAGCATCTGACTTTAGAATGTATCGATAGACATGTGTCAGCTGGTCGGCCGCAAATCTTTTTTCATAAAAGACGGCTGCGGCACCTAACACAACCCCATCTGGCGGATTGTCGCTAATGAGTCGTTTGCATAATTTGCGACAAATATATCTAGAAGTTGCGGCATGGTAAGCGACCCAATCCAAGACATCTTCGCCATCTTTTTCGGGTGCTTGATCAGGCATAATTAACTCGCCTAATACATTTTTTTGATGTCGATCATGTTCGTCATTTCGATATTTAAATACACCCGTATCGTCATCTCCTCGCCAAGTTGCATAGCTAATCGACCAACCTGTGAATGCGCGTGAAGCTTCATAAACATCGATATCCACATACCCCATCGGATTTCCATTGGAATCAACCGGCACATTGGCTTGTGGCATAGTGCCATAATAGTTTTCTGCCCCTAGAGTGTGCAATTCAAACAGCTCACGGGCATAGTTTTCGTTGGCCCCGGCTGCGGTGCTAACATAATTATCAAGGTACACAAGCATCGCGCTGTTGCGGGCGGTCCCTTTTAGCATCGTTCTAAAATTGCCAAACAGGTTCGGCCGAAGTGTGTTTTCGACCAGGTCAACAGTCATCGACCCTAGACCCGTGTCAACACCATAAATATTGAAATGATTAACCCAAAAGTCGCTGATTAATTCTTGAAACTGCTTTTTAGAATAGATGGCTCTTAGAAATGTGGCTCTTTCTAGTTCATCGATCGGTTTTCTTCTTTCAGTATACTCGGCGTTGCGATGTTGCTCTGTCCATAGCTGGATGCGGGATTTGCTTAAGGTCGTAAAGCCTGCTTCGGTAAAACGGCCGGTGTAATCTGTGTCAACAATAGCGGCCGGATTAAGCTGTTGCTCGATATAGGCGTTAAGTCGAGCGATATCATTCACACCAAGTGCATTAAAGCTGGCAATGTCACCCGGCCGTGGGCCAAACCCCATCCGGTTTAAGGCGACAACGGCGGCCGATGGAAGCGATGGTGACCACGTAATTGCTTCAATGTCATACGCATCGTCAATCTCATTTGATTGGACGGCGGCTGATAGATTTGGAACTTGTTTTGTAAGTGAGGTCACCAC